>CALFDI010000279.1 GCA_937952875.1 uncultured Verrucomicrobiales bacterium | reverse complement strand
GAGGCTCTTGTGTTTTACAATCGCCACGACGGTAAACCGGATGCTCAAGCATTGAGGGACTTTCATCTTGCCCGTATTAAAAAGGAAGCTGGCGACCGTTATGATGAAAGTTTGATAGGCTCTTCAGTAAGCTTCTTACCGAAACACGAGAAGTCTAAACAGGGAATAGACAAGAGAGAACGAGCCATCAATGAGGCTGTGGATAGAGCCACGAGGGATATGCGGATCATGGTGAGGTCTAAGACTTATGTCCCGCCAAGTGCTAGTTCTACATCTATCACGATCGTAGAGCCAGGTGGACGTGGCTACTATCTCTTCGAGGTTGATCGACGCTTCCTCAGCTATCGATATTGGACCAATCAAAATGAGGCCGGGCTGGTAGATTGGGTCTCAGATGATCGTCTTTCGACTCCCGCTCAGTGGGCGAAAGAGCTCTTTCCCCATGTGCTCAAGCAGCCGCTGGAGGGCGGAAACGTGATTTATGATTCAGACTCACTAGAAGCTATACGGATCATAAACGAGTGAGCCACTCTCATTTAGAAACCTAGAATTAAACCGGAAGTGCACGGAGTTAGTTTGAAAAGCGGACTAGGGGCTGATGAACTCAGCACAGTTCCGCTTATCACAACCAAACCTGCACCAAATGTCTTATATATACCTAGCTCGCAAGAACGCCATATATCGTAGAAGTCCTTTCAAGGCATCTCTCAACAGTCCGTCGAGAGCTCAAACGCAATCAATTCACAACTGGATCCTACAGCCATATCACAGCACAAATGTCTGCACAAGACCGCTCAGATAAAGCCACTTGCCGAGCAAAACGCACATGTTCTGTCTCTTTGGACCACGTCTATGAATGGCGCAACGACCTAACTGCTCCGGTGTCATCTTTCATTGGCTCAACATGGGAGCTTAGAGATTATGAAGTCGGTGATTGTCTAGTTTTTGTCTCATGGAGCGGTATAATAGGCGTGCTAAAATGCTAAAAAGGACGAGTAGCCAGATTGCTACGGCTGCCCAGTGATGAGCACCTTCTGAGTATGCTTCTCGATCAAATAAACCGCTCAGCTGATTAAAAATGATGAGAGGTGATATGGCTGTTACAGCAAGAAATACGATGCCATTTTCAATAATGAGCACAGAAATGAGAGTGACTAAAAAGATAGCTTGGTGAAAGCGATCTTTCAGAAACGGAAATATTACTAGAAAAGCACAAGATGTTAGATAGGAGTTAAAAAAATCATGATTCTCATGAATACGGAGAGCAGCCGACCAGTCGAGCGTCTGCCAGATATGCGAGAGCGGTATCGATGCGTTAAATGGAAGAGTCAAATCACTGCCAACTGTGATGGCAAAGTTCAACTGATAGTAGATGAAGCTAATGAGTAGCCCGATCCAGAGACAGCGAGAGGTGTTGAGAATAGGAGATTTCATAGTTTAGTATCTATTGCGCCGGGTGAGAGAGAGAAGAGTTCCGATCAGGAGTAAGAGACTGGCAGTCGGTTCTGGTGTATTAGGAATATTTGGTGCTGCATTGCTGTCTATGGGCTTGAGCCCATGTTCCTTAAATTGTTCAGCCGTCTCTAGGACAACGGCTCCTGAGTATGGAGTGACGAGTTGATACTGTGCAGCAAATGAGATTTTTTTAGGATCATTTGTATCAACGAGATAGCCCTTCCGGCTTTCTTCTGCTGCCCAATAGCGTGCTAGCTGGTCCCAGACCTTTTGTTCAGGTAGAAGGCCCTCTTCAGACACACGGCGACTGTAAGAGTAAATAGATCTTGCCGGGTTTTCTGAAAGCTCTTTTAAGAAGCGTGCGAGATCTGCCTGTTTTTCAACAAGCCGTGGTCCCATTTTCATGCAGCGATAGCCATTGAGCATATTGAAGAGTTCATTGTTTCCTCGCTCGATGGGAATAGAGTATATATTTGGATGATTCTGTCCGCGATCGAGTAGCTGTCGCATGCTCTCTGTGCTATCTAAAATGATAGGCTGTGGACCGTGGATCCATACGATCTGAGAGTGAGGTTGAGTCTTAGCAAGAGAAAGCGCGTGTAGAAGTGCAGGGGCGTTATCACGGCCTCCAGAAAAGGTATGGGCTTTTAATTCTTCAACAGAACATTCGGTCTTATCATCATGTGCGAGAATGAGGTGACTGAACTCGACATTTTCTAAAGAGTCCGCAATCCAGCCGATGTGATCATTCAGTGCAACTGATCCATCGACTACAACGATGAGTGCACGTGGAGGTCCAGCTGGTTTTTCTTCAATTTGTCTGAGCAGGATAGATTTGTGAGGAGCTGCAAAGGGATCGATTGTATAAAGTGGGCGATCAGAGACCTTCGCCTTAGAGACTGAGATGAAAGTATCAGGCTGCCACAAACAGTCTTTTGCCAATTGAGCGCTCGCAGAGTGAGCTGTGCCATCTGGGTGAGATGTCTGACCAGAGGGAAGTGTGATAGGCACATCACCCTGCATCCAGAGTGAGTGCTTTAGATCTTTTGCGACGGAAAAGTTTTGCTCTAGAATATAAGGTGTGAAAAGGCGTTGATCTACGAGGGGTGAAGTAATTCCTAGTCGGATTTTTATTTCTCCAGAAGGAGGGACTGGAAAGCACTGCACCATGACACGGTCTGGACCACTAGATGTCACTAGCACAGGGTCTTTACGCTGTATGACTGCGACGGATTGATAGGCTTTCTTGACTTTTGCAACGCTGTTGAAGGCGGCTTCTCGAGGTTCACCGTTTACCCATAAAGTGAGCCGAGAGACTACACCCTCTGGTGGGAGCTGCATTTGTAGTCGAGCCTCTTGAGGGCGAGAGCTTGTATTTCCAAAAACCAGTGTCCATTCACTATACCCAAGGCTTGATTTACTATCGATATGGCCGTCAATACGTGACTGCTGCATTGATAATCCCTTTACGCGTGCAGCGACGTGATCACCACCGATCGCATTGTCCCAGATGACTTCGTCGAAATTTGTGCGTTGGCGTCGTCCCATACCGACTCCCACAGCTGAGATCGATTTATCAGGGCGGACACTATTGTATGGCTTACCTGTGACCCGAAAGAATAGAGTGCGAGTCTCGCTCTCTGGAAAGATTTGCCGCTCAAGACCGATAATACCTCCTACTAATGATAACCAGTCAGCTATGCTGTTGCCGCCTGTTGAGCGGTAGCAGTTCTTGAGTAGCGTATCTGAATGATGATAGAATCTGAGCTGTGCGAGCCCTTTAGCAGCGGTGTCTGCATCACTGCTAAGTGCGCGACGAATGCCTGAGTGAGTATAGATTCCTGGGAGTTCTAATAAGATAAGAAGTGCGATCACAGACCAGCAGCCGATACGAGAGTATCTTTTAAATAGAGGAGCCTTATGAGAGGCGAGCTTTTCGCGGTAGTTCTTATTGAATTTTGATGCACATAACCACGCGATTATCGGTGATAAAGATAATAGGCCGAAGCCTAAATAAAGCACCGCTAATAGAGAGAGTGGAAGCATCGGCAGGAAGAGAAGTGCGTAAATAGCAGAGACACCTACCGAGCATCCTGCAAGTAAACCGAATATCTTAATGGAGCGAGGTCTATCCAGATGAGTGGATTGTATCAGGAGCGTATTCATCACAGGAACCAGAGCGACTAGGACCACGTGTATAGGGCTAGATATAGGATCGAAAAAAGTAGCACCACACATAGATGTGATGAGCTCTAGAATCAGAACGATAGCTGGTAAAATAACTCCAAAAAACCATGCTAAAATACTAGACGAATAATCAGTTGATTTTTTTGTATCCGAATACCCTTTTGCAAGAGAAATCTCTGGAGCCTTGGCGTAGAGATTAGGTTTTGGTTGGCTATTGAGCCCCATTTTTTCCAGAACAGGAACGAGTTGTGAGACAGATATGATTTGCTCATTTTCTGACTCCGCAAGTGTCTCATAGACGTGATGTTTTAGATCTTCACGGAGTTCTTCAGCATCCGTGCCGTCTAATTTCTCATTACGAATGTGAATATCCACAGCTTCGTCTAGTCTGAGTTTAGCAGCTTCGCTCCATGGTCTGTCGTCTAGCATCATGATAGATTAGTGTTCTATATTTTGTCGTTGTTATTTGTGTTGTTCAGCAGGGCTTCGTATCCACCTACTAGGGAGGAAAAGTATGATTGCATGGCTTTTGCCTGAATTTCCCCAGAATTCGTAATTTTATAGTATTTGCGAGCTGGCCCAGAGTCAGACTCTTTAAGATAGGACTCTACGAATGATTGTTTTTTGAGACGTGAGAGTAGGGGATAAATAGAGCCTTCTGCGACTTGCAACCCGGGCTGAGAGACGACGGCTTTCACAAGCTCATAGCCATACATTTCTTCACGGCTTAGCAGCGTCAGGATACAAAGTTCCAGTATGCCTTTACGCACTTGAAGAGTCCAGTTGTCAAATAAATCGTCCACAGAGTAGATTCAGAAGATGTCACAAGCTACCTTGCATAGCAAGGTAGTAATTGCTTTAAATTCCCTGAGTAGGATGATTTGAGGTAGAATCCTGTGATTTCCCGAGTGTTTTTTAACTCGAGTGAGGGACAGATCTGTAATGCTTAAGCGAAAAAACGGCTTCGCCTAACACAGGCGGATCATATCCTTAACGAGTTGTTTCCAGAGAAAGATCAGGCCTTTCCAAGAGTAGCGAAACGTATCTGCGTGATCATCGCTAGGCTGTATGAGACCTTCTTCTAGATTAAATTTGATCTGCGCCTGCATCTCAGCCTCTATCTGATTCACGAGCGAGTCAGGATCTGGCATGCTCAGGGCGGCTGATGTCATGCCTGATGATCTGAGAAAGGCCTTATGATTTATGAGTATTTGGTCGAAGCAGCTTTGAGCACATGGGACGTGATTCCAGCGGATATGCTTTGGTGTCTTGAGCGTTGGTGAAAAGGGAAAATTGGTGGTGCGATACACATTTCCTTCGAGATCCACGGATGTGATAGAGACGTAGGCAAAAGCAATATTATCCCTCTCACATAGGCAAACCGTGCCGACGGCGTGTTCTTCGGGGTGCCAGTAAATCCGGTAAAACTGCTCCATACCCGCCCACGCCCATCCAGTATCATCCACATGATCGAAGTGAGCTTCTTCCATGGCATTTACGGCTGCTGACGCGTTTGGAAAAAGAGAGTCTTTTGGTGGTTTTTTATAGTCTAGGCGAGTGTGGAGTGGCATCCGGAGCTTTCGCATGCGGGTGATCAGATCGATCCATGGTAGGCAAAACCATAGTAAGACACCGACGAATCCCCACATCACTCCTCCGCAGGTGAAAAAGAAGAGAAAGAATGATGCAATGAGCAGCATAAATGCACCGGACTTGCGCAGGGGCACTGATCGGCATGATCTGAGTGCGATAGCGAGCACGAATAGGCCGATAATGATGAGAGCTTCGTGCATGTAGAGTGGGATCAGATAGAAAAATTTAGTCAGGAGTTGCTGACTCCAGCTACATGAACAAACGCGAGAAATTCGAGGAGTCAAGAGCACTCAAAGGCTTTTATTTTCATAGAATATCTCTGATTATCTGTATGTTAGGGAATTCGGTAGCATGCTATCGTAAACTTGTTTAGCTTAATGGCATGCCAATTATTCCTTTTTTCGACCACGTGCCTGATATCCACAGTAGCGCCTTTGTCGCTCCAAGTGCGGATGTGATAGGGCGTGTTACTTTAGGCGAAGAGGCGAGTATCTGGTATAATGCGACGCTACGCGGAGACATCAATGATATCACAATTGGTCCGCGATCGAATATTCAAGATAATGTCGTCGTTCACTTAGCAGACGATTATGGCTGTCATGTCGGAGAGCTTGTCACAGTGGGCCATAGCGCGATCATTCATGCGTGCAGCATTTCAGATGAATGTCTGATTGGTATGGGATCGGTGATTCTTGATGGGGCGGAGATCGGGCCACGCTGCATTGTCGGTGCAGGCGCATTGGTCACAGGTGGAAAGACCTTTCCCGAAGGGTCTCTCATTCTAGGTTCGCCTGCAAAGGCAGTGAAAATATTAAGCCTTAAAGAGCAGTCTGATATTAAAAGTTGGGCGCTCAAATATGTCCGGCAGTCTCGCCTTTTTAGAGAAAATGCACTGAGAATGACAAAAGAGGCATCCAAGAAATCTCAAATTTAAACGTTTTACTCTCACTATGCGTCTTCACCTTATCTCAGTTCTTTGCCTTTCAGTGTTTTCTAGCACCTTATCGGCTGAGCCTTTAAAGCAGATCGAACGCGCTGAATTGCTTGAGCGATTGCAACATATCTCCGAGAAAGACGATCGTTTACAGGTCCGCTTTCAGGCTGCGGCGAGGGCTTTGACGGCAGCTCTGTCCAATGAGAGTGCAGCTCTGTCTCTCTACGAGTCTAGTGTGGAAAAAGTCCTCTTTGAAGATGAGCACCGCAAGCAGATGGAATTCCGTGAGTGGAAAAAGCGTAATTCTAAGATGCTATCTAGCCCCGGCTTCCGCCGTGCGCTGATGCACCGCTTTCAGTGGATGGTTCTTACGCTAAAAGCAAGTCGACTACCGAAGGATAAGCTGACAGAACTTAGCCCTGATGTAGAGAAGGCAATGGCCCGTCTCGTCACAGATGCCCCCCTTGTTGCCCCTATTTATAAGCTCCGCAATAATAAGCTCGTGGATTCATTGAAAAAATCTCCGATGCAAGGCGTAGTTGCTCGGCGATTCGGTATCGAGACAACGAACATTCCTGAAGATTGGCCTAATAAT
>CALFDI010000278.1 GCA_937952875.1 uncultured Verrucomicrobiales bacterium | reverse complement strand
ACGGACAGATGCGGTGGTGATATTGCCCTGAGCGGAAACTTTAGCTGCGATCTGGACGCGACCTCCGATCTTCTTTTGTAGCATTTTCCGTGGATAGGTCGGCTGTGGTTTAGAGATCGCTTTGGGGTCTTGATCTAGGCTGTTGCCTATGCCGTCATCGTTTGATCCTGCGATGTCGAAATTTCCTAGGCTGAGCTGTATGCCTCCTCCTGGTCCAGTGGGGATGTCTGCGAGATTCAGCCCGAGATCTAACTGATCAGGTTCTGGTGGCGGCTCTGGTGGTGGTGGCTCTTCCTCCTCTATTTCTGGCGGAGTATTATCTTCGATAAAAGGATCCGGAGGCGTTATTTCGTCAATGTCGACAATTGGGTCAGGTTCTGGAGCCATCATATTCGCCAGCTTTTGAGAAAGGGGAATGGCTAAAAACAAGAGTCCGGTGCACACAAGTCCACCAATAATAGCAACCCATATCGAGAAGCGTCCGCGTGGCGGTCTGTAGACGTGACGAGGCATTCTTTTTCTTATTTAGTCGAAACAGAAATCTTCTCTTTTTTCGCTCCTCCATTGATGGCTTGGCCATGCACTTGTTGGACGACTCCGTGACTCGCATTGATGTCTCCCTGAATAATGACCGGCATGTCTGGATTCTCTGCTATTAAAGGTCTAACTGCAGCTTGAACTCCTGATACTCCAATACTTTTTCCTCCGTAGTAGACTTTGTCTTCACCTGTTACGGCGATGAGAATACTGTTGGATTCTAGATTGCTTGCAGCGCCGCCTACATCAGGTTTGTTGACCTTAACACCTGTTTCTTCGACGAAGACTGTGCTAACAATGAAGAAAATTAGGAGAATGAAAATACAGTCGATCATAGGTGAGAGATCGATAGTCGTCTCATCATCGCTCGTATCACTTAATGAACCTCGTCCGAACATAGATCTTAGGCTGCTTTATCAAGCTCAGTGGCTTGATGCTTTTCTTTAAAATGAGTCACTTGTTCAGGACTGAACTGAGTGGTAAGAATGAGGCTTTCAATTCGCGCAAGTGCACGTTCAGTAGCATTTCGTTTCTGCTTTACGATCAGTGCGAGGAATAGGCCGGGCAGGGCGATTGTTAATCCTGTTTGTGTCGTAATTAATGCTTCGAACATCCCTTTTGCGACGCGATCCATTCCAGATGGACCACTGCCTTGTGATAGTCCTGCGAACATAGCGAGCATTCCCATGACAGTCCCTAGAAGGCCTGCGAGTGGAGCCGCTGCTACTAAGGTATTTACGACTAGGAGCCGCCGATCGATCGTATTGAGAATAGCCGCGCGCATTTCGTCAAAACGTCTTCGGACAGCTTTTACCGTCAATTGAGGACCATACAGTGCATACTGAATGGCTTCTCCTGCACGGCCTTGCCCTTCGGATGGTGACTTAATCCATTCAGTCCACTGCGAAGCATACTTGAGATTCAGACCACCTCGTGCGACATAGATCAGAGCAGAGAATGCAGTGGCATAAAGAACGATAGCTATAGTGCTAAGCATGAGCATAACCCAGCCGCCATTGAGAAAGATGTGTAGAGCATCTTGGATGTCTTGTGATGTAATAAATGCGATCATGCTGCTTCAATAGTGAGGGATTCATCTTCTTCTGGCTCGTCCGGATTGACTGGCTCAGTTGGCTTTCCTGCGTCCTCTAATTCACTGGTCCCATTCATCATGGCGACAGCGATGCCTTCGACAGCGTTGTAGCGTCCTTTCGCTAAGCTTCTTAACATGCCGTGAACGATCAGAACTGGGATGGCTACGACTAGGCCTTCAGCGGTTGTGATGAGAGCTTCAGAAATACCAGCTGAGAAAGACTTGGCATTCCCTGTTCCGTAGATTGCCATTTGTTTAAAGGTCTTAATGATGCCGAGAACGGTGCCTAAGAGACCCATGAGTGGAGCAGCAGCTGCGACGAGAGATAGGAACGGAAGAAAGCGATCGAGTTTAGGTCGAATAGCGAGAAGTCGTTCGAAAAGCGTTTCTTCTAGCACTCTTCGCTTACCGTAGAAATGTTCGACACCAGTCGAAACGAGTTTCCCACTTAAGCCCGGAATTTCTTCAGCACGTCTTTTGGCGGCATCTTGCTTTCCATCTAACAAGTCATCTAGGATGTCATTAATGCGTCGTAGGCTAGGAACGCGAAAGAGTTGAATTTCTATGAATTTAAAGAGAGCGAGTAACATGGCGACAATGCCGAGAATCAAGATGGCATAACCTACAACGCCGCCTTTTCGCACTGTATCCATCAGGGACTCTTCGCTGAGCTGAACAACTATGGCTTTTCCCATACTTCCATCGATAGGAAGATCGCCTGTGCCAGAATTTACAAATGAAGAAATAGCTTTCGTTTGTTCAGGAGAAAGGTCGATGATCTTTGGTTGAGTAACTTCGGCTTCACCGAATGTGGCGATGCCGGAAAAGTCAGTGTCGGTCGCTGAAAAATACGCTGCTGGTCCGATGAGAGCGAACTTTCCAACCAGACTTTCTCCATTATTCGAGCCATTTCCTTCGAAAATTGCTCCTCCAGCGACTGATTCTATGCGATCTAATCCTGTTTTTACGACAGAGATACGAGCTGCCATGCTGGCGATCAGATCTTCTCCAGCAGCCAGGGCTGTGATTTCTGCTTCTTTGATTTCGGGAGCATAGAGCTGACGCTCAGCTGCATGTATGCGCGATGGTAGTCCATTGATGTAATCGTTAAGAATACCACCGACGAACTTCATCTCTGCATCTCGGTTATCGAGAATGCGCTGTAAACGGGCCGACTCTGTCGTGCGGAGTTCTTCGGCTCGTTCGAGGACTCTAAGCTCTTTGTTCAGGTCGAGTGCGCGACTATCTAAGGTGAATATCTCCTGATATAAGGCGCTGCGAAGCCCGCTGTTGTCCTGTTGGACGCGTTTAAGATCTGCTTTGGCATTATCGAGATCAGTCTGAATGTTCGCTGTGGGTGCCTGTGAAAAGGATAGCGAACTACTGAATACGATAAGCGTAGTCGTTAATAAAAAGAAGGGCTTCATCGAATAGAAAGGGGAATGTTCACGAACTGGGCGTCACCGTCTCCTGTCGTCGTGTCCACGAGTGTGCGGACGTGTGTCGCAATGCTGTTGTCTTCTTGAAAGGTCCATCCCTCAGGGGTGGGTTCGCCGACTTGAGCTATAGTGCCAGTGGCATTGACTGAGTAGGCTTTCGCTAGGCCGAGATAGATGATTTGCATTTCATACTCCTTACCGTCTGAGGCTTTTTGAAATGCTTTTCTCACCGTGATGGTGCTCTGAAACTTTTCCATTTCTTTCATGAGAATCAGAACAGTTTGAAGTCTGCCAGGGACGCCAGTCATATCGCTCCGGTCCTTTGTTGCTAAAGTTTTCTCTAACTGCATGAGAGCAGCTTTGACTTTATCTGCTTCTTTTAATGGCGGGGGGATAAGGTGCAGAATACTAGCCATGCGGTTTTCTAGCTTGATGACTTCATCTGACAGGGCCTGCTGTGCTGAGGTGAAACCTTCTTTCTTCTTTAGCTGGTCTGCCTCTTCTTTGTTAGCTTGTCCTGCCTTACCTTGAGCGTCTTTGAGCTGTCTGGTGAGAGTGTCAATTTCAGCCTTAAGGCCGGCTCGGTGATTTTGTAAGATTTCTTTATCACGTGTCCACTCGTCTTCTTCTTTTTGCACGGCTGCCATAGTATCTAGCCATTGCTGGACAGTTGCACGAAGGTCGCGCTCTTCATCGGCATGCACTGAGAAGCCAGTCATGCATATGGCAGAAGTCGTAAGGAGAAATCGGCGAGAAAACATAGGGTGTGAACAAGTAATTGCGCCTTCTGTTAATGAGTGGCGCATGTGACGAGTGTGTAGCTTTCCCGGAGAAAAGTCCCAAACAAGGATGCGTGACAGAATCGTGAGGTGTGTGACGATTTTGCAAAAGAGTCTAACAATCTCCTTACTTGATAAGGATCTCCGTTCATTTGTGTTTTTAGATAATAAAAAAAGCCAACGGATCGAGCGGTCCGTTGGCCTCTATTTTTCAGTGTTTCCTGTCTGAATTAATTGCTCGCTGGAGCTTGAGCTTCGAAACGGTAGAAACGCTTACCTTCTGGAAGTGTTACATTGAAAGTCTCTTCAGTCGTCCAAACGCTTCCAAGATTGTCATTGAACTCGAGTTCGAATCCGATCACTGGAGCATTAGTCGTTGTATCTATGCTGGCTTCGATACCACCTGCATTGACAAATGTTTCTTCAGCGGTAGCAGTCGCTGCAGTGGCTGCTGCAGTTGTTTGCGTTGCGATGTAGGCTTCGATAGCTGCCTGGTTGGTAGCTATGCCTTCATCGACTGTTGGGCTTGTGCCGATGAGGCTTTCAAAGTCATTAGTGAGTCCATCGCTATCTGTATCTGCTGGCGATACAGAGCCAAAGAAGCCTTGCTCAGCCATCCATGTCCAGTTGTCAGCCCAGTTATTGGTGCCGTCAAATGCGCCACGGTAAGCTGCAGCTATCGGAGCACCGGAAGCAACGTTAGAGTCTAGTGTGACTGGGTTCGGATCAATGGTGACGAGGAAGTTGCTACTATCGCGAGTGTAGTCAGCGAAGCCAGGATCAGTTCCAGGAACTGTATTGTCATCTAGCACGACAGGAGCAAGACCACCAAAGTAGAATGAGCCTGGTGCACCACTGAGAACTGTTGCTGGATCAGATCCATCGAACTCACCGTAGTTTCCTACAGTGTTGTGGGTAAAGGCTAGGTCTGGGCCTTTCGCATCACTTGAGAATGAAGCGAGGAAGCCGCTAGAATCAAGGATGATGGAGTTACGAAGTGCACCGTTAAAGCCATCATCAATGAAGAGGCCATTGTCCTTACTTGAGGAAGATGGTGTAACAGCTGCTGATCCAGGGCCAACTAATGTCGCATTAAAGATCTGCGGTGCAGACGCTGTGAGGCCATCAGCAATCTCGTTGATGTCCTTTTCATCGCCGCCGATGCCGTCCCATTCGCCGAGATTGTCACCATCGTTCGGGTTCTGAATAGCAAACCAGAACTGGTGAGTTCCATTGTGACCTTCATCAATGTCAAATGCATCATCACCGGCGAAAGCAACAACGATATTA
>CALFDI010000277.1 GCA_937952875.1 uncultured Verrucomicrobiales bacterium | reverse complement strand
CTTCGGTCAAATTTTTCCCAACCACACGAGTGCCTTGTGGTGGACTCTACAGGAGAACTCCGTGATTGGACGGCTCATGCAGATGTTGTCATTATTGGTAAAAGCTGGCTCGCACAGGGAGGTCAGAGTCCTGTGGAGGCAATCATCGCAGGTGTGCCTGTCATCACTGGGCCTGATATGTCGAACTTTTCAGGACTCATGGATCAGTTGCTCTCAGAGAATGGGATCACACAGTTAGCGAAGAGAACGGATATTCCTCACGCTCTCAGCCGGTTAATAGAAGGGGAGACCCGAGAGGCTCAAGTGAGGTCTGCGCGAGCTGTGCTCGATCGGCATACTGGAGCTGCTGATCGAATGGTGACAGAAATTTTGTCGGTTTTCAGGTAGATACTGACTTCCCCCTTCCGCTGAGAATGTATAGACCACGACTGTGAGCGATTCCGAAAAGGACCCTAAGAACCCGTTAAATGACCTAGCCGATGCATTATCTGGCTTCGATCTCGGCCCGAAATGGGCTCAGGACAAGACTGATGATTCCCTTGTCAAAAAGTATGAGAAAGCCAGCCAGCGTGAAGAACGTGGTGGTGACAGACGTGGAGGAGGGAGAAATGATAAACGCCGTGGAGGTGGTAATTACGGTGGTGGTCAGCGGCGTGGCGGAGATCGCAGAGACTTTAAAGGTGGTAAGCCGCGCGAGCGCAGACCTATGCGCGAAGTCGTAGCACCTCCAGAGTATCTGAGTGCTGAGTTAATGGCTCTAGAGCCAGGGGTCGACGGATTAGCTAAAGAGATTTCTGGATCTGGAAGGACGTATTCTGTCTTCGATTTGGCCAAATTTATTTTAGAAAGCCGCGACCGTTATCGCGTGATTTTCACAACGAGTGATGCCGAAAAGCCACTGTATTACTGCACGAAAGATCAGGCACTTTTCTTAACCAGATCAGAGGCTGTAGAGCACATCTCGAAGGCTGATTGGCTCACTGACTTTTATGTCGCTGAGCAGGTCGAGACTGAGGCACCTTCTGGTAACTTCCCGAGCGTGGCGAAATGTGGATTTAGCGGAGAATGGCTTGGACCACCGAATTTTCATACCTACCAGACCACCATTGCTCGACTTCATCGCGAGAAGTTTTCGAACATGAGCCTCGAGAGGTATAAGTCTCGTATCGTCGTTGAAAAAGATGAGGAATCTATCGCGGCTTGGTTAGAGTCGATGAAAACGAAGACGGTCTATCGTCTCAAGACTGAAGAAGAAAAGCCAAGCTCACCTGAGGCAGAGACCTCTGATGAAAAAAAGACTGACGAAGCAGCCGTAGAAGCTGAAGAGCAAGTCGAGACTTCATCAGATGAGCAGGCTACATCTTCTGACGAGACTTCTACGAGTGAAGTATTCGCTGATATGGCTGCAGTTCAGGCACATTTCATGGAGAAGCACTTTGAAGAAGTGTTTCAAAAGCAAGAGCGTGGTTGGGTGCCAGGTGGAATTCAGGCAAAGTTCCTGTCGCCAGGTATTTTGACATTATTGAAAAATACGGTCTCAGAAGAGAGACGTTACCCTGGTAAACTTGGAGCATTTCTCTGCCGCCAGTTCACAGGTCGCCACCTTGCTGTCTTTAAGTTTAAAGGCAAGCTCAAGAGTGGTCCCGCGCGTCCGCGGGCAGTTCCTGCTGATCTTCAACTTGCCGAGAGGCCTAATAAAATCCTCACATGGGTCAAAGCGAATGGTGGAAAAGGTCTAGACGGTCTGTGGGCCGAATACCTTGGCGAGACACCGAGCGAAGAGGATAAGAAAGCCTGGTATGCAGACCTTCATTGGTTGCTGAACCAAGGCTACGTCTTGCTCCTAGCAGATAGCACACTACACATGGCTAAGTCTCCCCAAGAGGAATCAAAGCCTGCAGCTCAGTGAAGGCTTTAAATGCGATGAATCTTCCATGAAAGAAGGTGCATTTATGAATCTTGAAAAATACTAGGTAATCCGTTTTCGATATTTTGAATGGCTTGATTGAGCTCGCCGATTAAGTCCTTGGATGTCGTATCGTTAGGGGGCAGAAGAGTAGAAGCCTCTCCTAGAAAAGATCGGGCGATATCAGCTAATCCTTCAATTTTTGCCTCAGCATTATTGTCCGCTGGATACTTAGGAGGTATGAAAACTGGAGGACCTGGCACGTCCGGACTTTTCTTCTCTATTCGTAGGATTTCATCATTACACCATTTGGCTACACCTCTCGCAAAAGCGTAAATAGCCATTTCAAGAGCTTGAGTCAGTTGCACAGCATCTTTCTCATGTATCTCTTTTTCCACTAGAGATTTCACGAGGCTTCTACCATCAACGATTACGCCACAAAATCCTAACATGGCATAGCCTAGCTGACGCCAGTGCTTCTCTTTTTCTTTGTCTGCTGCAGTAGTAGTATCTGTTATCATCGTATTATTATTGGTTTTGAATCATTTCCTTTTTTATTTGGACAAGAAGTTCGGTGTTCAGTCCAAATGCCTGCTGCCAGTCCTTTTCGACTTGAGCAACAGCATTCGAGAGGTCTTCAAAGAGAGCTGTCCATTTACCCGGGTTCACTTTTTTGAGATGGGTGTCATTCTTTCTGGCGCAACGACCATC
>CALFDI010000276.1 GCA_937952875.1 uncultured Verrucomicrobiales bacterium | reverse complement strand
TTTTGAGTGACAGCGTGCTGACCCTCATCGGTGAGCAGAGCCTGATGGCGGAACCACGTGTTTGATAAAATATCGTCCGCTACATGTGCCAATTTGCCTTTTGTTGTCTGACTCACAGCCTCGCAAAAGCTGATCGCTGACTGCGTGAACTCCTGTTTCAATTCAGAAATATCTCCGCCTATAAGTGGGTTATATCGGTGCTTTTTCTCATCTTGAAGTCGGTCCGCATAGGCATCTTCAAAATACACTAAACGCCCAAAGCTTTTTCCTAAGGCCGTGAGTCGATCGACATTAGCAGACGCTCCATCTAAACGAGCAGTATGGCCAAAAATCATGCCGTATGCCTGAGAAGTCGGCTCTGCTGCACCTAACAAATCTGGCTTTCTTGCCTCAACTGCTGACTGACTCCTAATGGCTTCTTGCACATCATATGTGGGAAATCTCGTAGCATTGAGAACCTCTATGGCGCGATCGCGCATTCCGCTGAGACTTTTCCCAAATAATCCTGCGGCCCATTTCCGTAATCCACGTTCATCAGCGGCATCATCCTCTAGTTTAATGGCGAGGCCACAGACTGTGACTGCAGCCGCGTATTGAGCATGTAGGCCGGACTGCCATAACTGGCTCGGTTGACTTAGTGGATTACAACATGTCGTTACAGTGCCTACTGGGTCTTTAGTATCACTTGCTGCTGCGATCAGTGAGAGGAATGCCGAATCGCGATTGACCAAAAATCGTGCGAGTGGTGAATAGTCCGCTCGCAGAGCACCTGACAGACCACAAAAAAGGCTCCGATACTCACTCATGGAATTTCCACCGCATTGGCGACAGGGTGATCCTAAAAATCCGAACATGTGGGTAGAGTAACGGACATTTCGACAGATCACAGTTTAGATCTGTGTCTTCATGGTTAATGGAATGATGATGACTGAAGTCATCACACCGTGCCGTAAAGGAAAAATGGAGCGGGTAGAGGGAATCGAACCCTCCTAATCAGCTTGGAAGGCTGGAGCATTACCACTATGCTATACCCGCGTCTGAGGAAGACGGCGGATGAATAAGGCGAAGTAGAAGCGCTGACAATACAAAATCGTCAAAATGTTATTCGCTCGATCAGATTACAAGTTTCACGTGCTCTTTTTTATCCGAAACGATCCATAATATGATTTCTCAGTTTATAGGCTGGAAGGCGTCGCCAGCATTGTGAATGGTTTATGGACTTATGTGGAAAGGCCGCTTCTCTCAACAAACTGCAGATCTCGTTCAACGCTACGGGGAATCTATCTCATACGACTGGCGTATGTATCGCCAAGACATTGCTGGATCTATCGCTCACGCACGCGCTCAGGTGAAAGCGGGACTTCTCACTAAAGAGGAATTTTCTCAAATCGAATCAGGGCTACGAGACATTGAAAAAGACATCGCTGAAGGGAACTTCGAATTTTCCATAGAGCTGGAAGATATTCACATGAATATCGAATCTGCTCTGACTCAGCGGATCGGTGCTGCAGGTGCTAAGCTCCACACAGCGCGCTCGCGGAATGATCAAGTCGCCACAGATACGCGCCTCTACACACGTGAAGAGATCGATGAAATCACTTCTCTGCTCGGCGATCTGAAAACAGCACTCCTAGATCAGGCCGAGGCGAATGCAGGCGTAGTCGTCCCAGGATACACACATCTACAACGTGGCCAGCCAGTCACGGTGGGTCACCACCTCCTCGCCTATGTGGAGATGTTAGATCGCGATCAGCAGAGGCTGAGCGATGCGCGGAAACGTGTGAACATCTCCCCTCTCGGGTCCGGTGCACTCGCAGGCTCTACGATCAATCTCGATCGCGAACAAATCGCGGCTGAGCTCGGCTTTGACGGAGTGACTCAGAACTCGATGGATGCCATCTCTGATCGAGACTACATCGCGGAAGTCATGTTCGCCCTAGCCCTCATCGGCACGCACCTATCCCGCCTTAGTGAGGACCTGATTCTATGGTGCTCTAGCGAATTTGGATTTGCCACACTGAGCGATGCCCACACGACTGGCTCTTCCCTGATGCCACAGAAGAAAAACCCCGACGTCTGTGAATTGACACGCGGAAAGACAGGCCGGCTTTATGGAAATCTTATCGCCCTGCTCACAGCTGCAAAGGGCCTTCCACTCACTTACAATCGCGACCTGCAAGAGGATAAGGAGCCGCTTTTCGACTCCATCGATACCGTCAAGCTGGCTCTCCGTGTGAATGCCGAAATGATCTCAGCCATGCAGGTCAATGCGGACACTTGCGAGGCAGCCGCGAGCGATCCTCTACTCCTCGCCACAGATCTCGCCGACTATCTTGTGAAAAAGGGCGTGCCGTTCCGCAATGCGCACGAACTGGTTGGAAAAGCCGTAGCGGTGAGCTTCGATACAGACACTCCGCTTGATCAAGTGGATCTTGAATCGATCGATTCCGCCTACGGCCCAGATGCTAAGGATGTCTTCAATCTCAAACTCGCTCTAGAATCTCGCACGAATCCTGGCGCGCCAAGCATCGCAAATGTAAAGAATCAGGTGAAACGCTGGAGACAGTGATACTTCTGGCTCCTCATGATGCTGTTATGCGTGTAGGAAAGAATCCTCTCACATTTTTCGTAACACACTCATGAAGCAGCTACTCGCCCTACTCAGCATCGGCCTCAGCACCACTTTCTGCTACGCAGAAACGCTCGATTTTTATATCGGATGCGTTGGCAGTGGTGATGGCTCCGGCATTTTTCGCTCCACTCTCGATACAGAGACTGGAAAAGTCAGCACACCAGAACGGGCGGCCTCTCTGAAAAGAGCGAGCTTTCTCCATCTCAGCCCTGATAGGAAACAGCTCCTCTCCACCTGCAAGCTGGATACTCAGGAGCGTGCCGATGGCGGCATGGCTCTGTTCTCAATCGCCGAAGACGGCAGCCTCACGCAGACAGGACAGGCTAGCACTCACGGCAGCGGGTCCTGTCACGTGAACTTTGACGCCACTGGAAAGATCGCTCTCGCAGCGAACTATGGCCTAGGTGGAGTCGCCAGTGCTGCTGTCGGAAGCGATGGCTCACTTACTACCGTTTCGTATTTCGAACAAACTGGCAGCGGGCCTCACGAGAAGCGCCAAAGAGGCTCCCACGCTCACTCCATCTACGCAGGTCCAGAGAATAACTATGCCTACTCAGCAGATCTCGGCACTGACTCAGTGTTTATTTATAAAATGGACACAGCGAGCGCCAATCTCACCCCTGCGGGTGAAGCAAAGACGCCACCAGGAGCAGGTCCGCGCCACCTCAAGTTCAGCACAGACAAGACGCATGTTTATGTGCTTAATGAGTTAAATACTACTATTTCAGTCTTTGAGAGAATTGCAGATGGCCAGTTGAAGAAAGTCCAAGACCTCTACACTCTCCCAGTCGAATCGAAGAATGACGGCATCACTTGCTCAGAGATTGTCGTCCACCCGAGTGGTCAACTCGTCTTCGCAGCAAATCGTGATACAACACGCGGTGGTGGCGATACTATCGCTGCATTCCGCGTAGCCGCTGACAATCGCCTCACATTTCTCGGAGTAACACCGACCGGTGTGTCTATTCCACGCACTATCACTCTCTCACCAAAAGGAGACTGGCTCATCGTCTGTGGCCAGCACAGCCAGGCTCTAAACGTCTTCGCAGTAGACGCCGAAACAGGAAAACTCACTCAAACAGGTGAACCCATCCCCTGCCCGAGACCCATGTGCGTGGTCTTTTTAAAAGAATAGCCGCGTAAAAACGGGAATACTAATACTTCAGCGCTTCTTCAATCGCGTCGTTGACGTTGTGCTCGATGGATTCGCAGGAGACGCGGAGGGCGTTTTCTATGGCTATAGCAGAGCTGCTGCCGTGGGCGATGATGCAGACGCCATTGACGCCGAGGAGTGGGCTACCACCATAGGATTCGTAGGATGAGCGCTCTTTGACAGCCTTGAATGCTCCGCTCGCTATCGCAGCTCCTGCCATGCGGATCG
>CALFDI010000275.1 GCA_937952875.1 uncultured Verrucomicrobiales bacterium | reverse complement strand
TATCTTCCCGGATGAAAATCTGGCTCGAGAGAACATGCAGCTTTTCTCAATAGGCCTACAAGAAATCTGGGCAGATGGCAGCCCGAGACTCTCATCAGAAGGTCTTCCAATCGCTACTTATACAAATGACGATATTCGGGAGTTTGCCAGAATCCTCACTGGCCAAAGCTTTGGGAAGCGTAACGAAAAAGACAACTCCTGGGGAGGTCTTGAATTCTCTGAAATACGTAACAACGACTCTTTTGACACCTCGCAGAATGCGGCAGGGCTTCGTGATCTGAGATACAGTTACCCAATGAAAATGTTCGGAGACTTTCATGATCTCGGAGTCAAAACATTCGCTGGCACCACCATCGATAACACGGGGATCGAAGACCCTAGCGAACGTGGAATAGCGGATATAAATGATGCTCTTGATTGGCTCGCTGGATCACCTGGTGATGGCATACCTGACTTTGATATGGAGAACAGCCATCGTAGCACTCCAGCCTTTATCTGTAGACGCCTCATCCAGCGCTTCACCACATCTAACCCATCTTCCGATTATCTTCACCGTGTCTCGCTCGTCTTTAAAGAAAGCGAAGGTCATCTCGGTGAAACGATTAAAGCGATCTTATTAGATTCAGAGGCTCGTGTGGTTGACCTCAGCAACACCACATTTGGAATGAAAAAATCCCCACTCGAGGGATACGCTCAAACACTTAGATCTTTACGAGCATTCTCGTATATGCCTCTCAGTGCCCCTCAAGGCTCAACCATATTTGATGAAGCGCCCGGCGACTTATCAAATCCCGATCTACTCATACAAAACTATGGGATCCCCCAGAGTCAGCTCGACACACAAAGCAAAAATATGCACTTCCTCGTGCGTAACGCTTTCTCATCAGGCAGCTCTGGCCTGCAGATGAACCCGATGAATCAAGAAACCGTATTCAACTGGTATCTCCCTGACTACGCTCCTGCAGGAAGAATCGCAAGCGCTGGACTAGTCGCCCCTGAGTTAGAGTTAGCGAATGAACAGGATGTGATCCGAAATATCAATTTCTATCAAGGCATCTCACGATCAAGCATAGGAAATAATACCGATTACTTAGTAGGAAGAAACGATCAACGACTCGCTCTTGGAGTAGCAATCGATGATAATAGCACGGACTCCATCACTCGCGTGAGACTCGATAGAATCACTCTAGCTGAAGAACTCTATCCTTCTACCCCACCCACTCCGACCAGCACGAGAACAAGTGAATCCCTCGCTGACGAAGCTCTCGTAGACGCCCTAGATAAGCGCCTCACGCTCGGCTATCTCAAACGTCGTTACCCATACGACCCGAGCGATGACGAAGATCCACAGCATGCTCCAGGAAATGATTTACTCAAGAATCCACGCGAACTCATTATCGATGCATTAGCTGCTCATTCTGACCCTTACAATGGGACAAATGATGAAAATGATCGTATTAGCAAATTAGGAGACGCCATCTATCTCATCACCATTTCTCCTGAATTTCAGATTAAAAAATAACCTCTTAACATGTCTGATTTATCCAAACTGTCTCGCAGGAAATTCATCGCTAGTGGTGCATGTGGCACCATGGGATATGGCTCTCTTATTAATACTGTCGCGCAGCTGCAGCTCATGAATTCAGCAGCTGCATCATCCTTAAATGGTGTAGATGTTATCGGGAATGATTACAAAGCCATCGTTTGCATCTTTCTAAGAGGAGGCTGCGATATGAGCAATGTCTTGATACCTGTGAACGGGAATTCTCAAGCTGAAAAATACCTAACAGATCGAAATGTCGTCGCGGTTAGAAATGGTGTAACTGATTCAGATATCAATCCATCTGGAGAAAACCTCACCATCCCACTACAGCTACCTGCAAGTGAGTCAGAGCCATTCGGACTTCATCCATCACTGCCGAATTTAGCGAACATGTTTAACTCTGATGAGGCGGCATTTATCACCAATGTCGGAACACTAGCGCATCCAACGAATCGGGAAAATTACAGCAATGTCGGCCTACCTCGTCAGCTCTTTTCCCATTCGGACCAAGTCACCGAATGGATGTCATCTATCGCGGATGCGGCTTATACATCTGGCTGGGGCGCACGCGTCGCTGATCTCTACCATTCAACATGGAATCCAGACAGTCAGACATCCATGCTGATTACTGCAGCTGGCAACAATCAGTTCATGAATGGCAGTAGCACGAATACTCAGTATACTGTGACGTCATCTGGCGCAATTAGCTTAGCCAGCTTCGGCTCGAACTACCAATCCGCCTTGAACGCTGATGGCTCCTACCGGACAAACAGCACAGGGCAACGACTCCAAGCACTTGAGAGAATCATTAATTACAGTCACGCACACCTACTAGAAGATGGCTACAGTGCCATTGTGAGACGGGCTAGAGAAAATGAGGAAATCATTAATTCCGCGACAAACGCTGCGACTGATATAGGCCTCGATCTCGATCAAATATTTGATGTCGATTTCAATGCTGACTCCGGATTTGGGCGGGAGCTAAAGTCCGTGGCTCGCATGATAGCAGGCCGGGATTGCCTGGCAAACAGACGTCAAATCTTCTTCGTTGATCGTGGAGGCTTCGATAACCACCAGGACATCAATGCTGATCTCGGGAGCATTCTCGCAGATGTTGACAATGCAGTTGGAGCCTTCAACCAGGCTATGAAAACTCTAGCCGATCTCGACCCAGACTTTTCTTACGATCAGGTCACGACATTCCAAGCATCTGATTTCAATCGCACTTGGACACCTAATAGCGAAGATCCGAGCACCGCCGGCACCGATCATGCATGGGGCTCTCACTCTTTCATTTTTGGAGGTGCTGTTCAAGGTGGTCAACTCTATGGCACATTCCCTGAACTCGGCGTTGGAACTGCTGACGATGTCCCACGAGGAAGTCGCGGCCGCCTCATTCCGACAACATCAGTCGATCAATATTGTGCAGTTATAGCGAACTGGTTCGACGTGTCTCCTAACAGCTCTGAAATGAGAACTATTTTCCCGAATCTTGGTCGATTCGAAGATCCATTCGGAGGTAGTGCTAACCTAGATTTCTTTAGATAAGCTCATGCCTCGTCTATACCGATTCGGGCTTCTCATGCTCGCTGCGGCCATCATCGGTTATTTCGTCAAACCAGCTAAAGAAACAACTATCACTGACGAAACAGGCGCTCAATCCCCGGAAAAATCGTCAGTCGAGAAGCCATCGCTTCAGCCAAATAATCAGGCAGTAGCTCCCGCTTTAGTCGTTGATCAGTCAAATAGAGACAACCGCTTTATTCGCTACACGAACGGCACGGTGCACCTCAAGTCACCTATGACTAAAAGCCGAAAAATCAACTCGGCAACCCACAGGACTAGTAAAGACCTCGAACTCTTAGATGAGATCTTCGCTAGTTATAGAACAGTGTTTAACGCGAATCCCGTGGGTTCAGAAAACAGCGAATTCACAGCTGCTTTACTCGGAGACAATCCAAAGAAAGTTGTTTTTTTCGATCCAGAGTCCCCTCACATCAAAGACGGTGAACTCGTAGATCGTTGGGGGCAACCATTCTACTTCCACCCTGTGAGTGCGGAAGAACTAGATATTCAGTCTTCCGGGCCTGATAAAAAACTGTGGACCTCCGATGATGTGAAGGAGTAATTCGAAAATAAGGACAAGCCTAGCCGTTCAAAAAATTCTCTAACATCTTCTTTCCATGTTGAGTCAGAATACTCTCTGGATGGAACTGCACGCCGTGAACTGGGAGCGTCTTATGTTGAAGCCCCATAATTACTCCATCATCTGTCTCCGCCGTAATTTCTAAGCAATCAGGCAGTGTCTCACGTTTTACGATGAGAGAATGATAGCGAGTCGCTTCGAAGGGGTTCGGCAGCCCTTTAAATACGCTTTTTCCAGTATGGTGCATCATGGACGTCTTACCATGCATCAAAGTCTCAGCACGGACAACATCTCCACCAAACACTTGCCCGATGCTCTGATGTCCGAGGCACACACCAAAAATGGGAGTCGTCTCAGCCATAGCCTCTATAACCTCGCAGCTCACTCCCGCCTCTGTCGGTGTGCAGGGCCCAGGCGAGATACAAATATGGCTCGGACTGAGTGACTTAATCTCTTCGACTGTGATTTGATCATTTCGGAAGATTTTCATCTCCACACCAAGCTCACCGAAGTATTGAACGAGGTTATACGTAAAGGAATCGTAGTTATCGATAACAAGAAGCATAGCTGTTAGTCCTGTAAAGTTTTTGCCAAGGCGATAGCACGCATGAGTGCCTGCGCTTTGTTTTTTGTTTCTTCGTATTCGTATGTTGGATCTGAGTCTGCCACTACCCCAGCGCCTGCTTGGACGTATGCCTTACCGTCTTTTAGCAGACAGGTCCGCAGTGCGATGCAGGAATCATGATTCCCATCCCATGCGAAATAGCCCACTGCGCCCGCGTAAGCATTTCGTTTATTTTTCTCAAGTTCATAGATGATCTGCATCGCACGGATCTTTGGTGCGCCGCTTACTGTCCCAGCTGGAAAAGTCGCACGAAGCACATCATAGCTACTCGCATTATCAGCTAGGCGGCCACTCACATTCGATACGATATGCATCACGTGACTGTAGCGCTCAATAATCATCTGATCATCAACACTGACCGAACCATGCTCAGCAATACGACCCACATCATTCCGCGCAAGATCTATTAGCATAACGTGTTCAGCACGCTCTTTCGGATCATTTAAAAGATCTTCCGCCAGAGCATCATCTTCTTCGGGTGTTTTACCTCTCCAACGTGTTCCTGCAATTGGTCGAATATCAATCCTTCCATCGATCGCTTTGACATGCACTTCCGGAGAACTCCCAACGAGCGAAAATCCCTCGCACTGGAGAATAAACATATATGGAGAAGGATTCACATGTCTCAATGCGCGATACAAATCTACGGATGACCCAGTAAATGGAGTTTCAAATCGCTGTGAGGGAACAACTTGAAAGGCATCTCCAGCAGCTATGTATTCCTTAGCCTTGAGAACCATTTCTTCATACTCCTCTTGAGTCGTATTACTCTGAGCTACTATAGACTCTGTATTCGCATAGCCATTAAGCGCAGGAACATGCAGAGGCACGTCTAACTTGAGGATCAGTTCATTTATCCTCTTAGCACCATCTGCATAGGCATCATCTACTGAGGAAAAGTCCTCCACAAAAATGTTCACGACCACATAAACCTTCCTTAGCTTTTGGTCAAAGACGACGAGCTCATCAGCTATGAGAAACAAAGCCTCAGGAAGATCTAAATTATCTTCAGGGTGCTCACCGACTGCTGGTTCGAACTGTCTTACAGCATCATATGCCATGAAACCTACAGCGCCACCGTAGAAAGGCGGTGCGCCTTCAGACGCTTGAGGCTGAAATGGTTCCATGAGAGCCTTCAGTTCAGCGAGACAATCTCCTTGAGCATCTCTTTCTGTGACAGATCCCCGATCATTTATGATAATCTGAGACCCTCGGCTTTCGAATGTCATTCGAGGCTTCGCACCAACGATAGACCAGCGCCCACTCTTATCAGTGCTCTCGGCACTTTCTAACAAAAAACCATATCCACTATCCGCATTCAACTTCATGTAAGCTGAAAGTGGTGTCTCAAAGTCTGCCGCTAACTGGGCGTAGACAGGCACGACATTTCCCCGCTCCGCGAGATCTCGGAACTCTTCTCGTTCTGGTCGAATTGGTTGCTGCACTGGCACGTGGAGAAAATGACTGCCTCTCATCGATCCGCAACATTAATTCTCTTTATCGATGGGGAAAAGCCAACTCAGAAACGGGAAGTTTTTGCTTTCTCAGTTGCCCGTATGGGAATGAAAGCCCATAACTCGTCCGTGTCTCATCTCGAAACAGCCGTCCACGCCGCTACTGAAGCGGGTAAACTTCTCCGTCAACACTTCTACGGGTCAAAAGAAGTCGACGAAGCTCTGCATCACGACCTCAAGCTGGCTCTCGACAAGGAATCTCAAGATCTCATTTTTGCTATTCTTCAGAAGGAATTTCCCGATCATGCTCTATACGGAGAAGAAGGGATCGGAGGGAATCAAGAGAGTGACCACCAGTGGATAGTCGACCCCATCGATGGCACAGTGAATTTTTTCTACGGCATTCCACACTTCTGCATTTCCATCGCCCTGCGGATTAAAGACGAGATCGTCGTCGGTGTCATACATGACCCAATGGTAGGCGAGACATGGACTGTGGAAGCTGGTGGCCCGGCACTTCTAAACGGAGAGCAGATTTCTGTAAGCCCGCGCTCGGAAATCAAAGAATCAATTCTTTTCATTGGCTGTGGCAAAGACGAAGAGGCACTTAAAATCGGGCTTCCGCGCTTTAAGAAAGCGTCCATCGAAGCACGTAAAATGCGCATGATGGGATCGGCCGCTCTTGGCATGGCCTATATCGCGACTGGTAGACTAGACGCCTACGTAGAGTCTCGTATCTCTCTCTGGGATATTGCTGCTGGAAAGCTCCTCATCGAAGCAGCTGGCGGAAAGGTCGAACTCTCCGCAAGAAAAAATGACTCCGACGTCTACGCGATCACAGCCACAAATGGCAAAATCCCTATCGAAGACGTTCTGTAAGGTTTCTCGTAAAAATACTCACCCGATAAGTCATCTGCATACACTTATGATTCGCACCGGAATAGGCTACGACGTCCACACCTTCGCTGAGAACCGCCCTCTCATCTTAGGAGGCGTTCATATCCCCCACGATAGAGGCCTCACAGGCCATTCTGATGCAGATGTGCTGAGTCACGCTATATCAGATGCGATACTTGGCGCTCTTGGGCTACCAGACATTGGGCATTACTTTCCTCCGACCGATATGTCCATTGAGGGAATTGATTCACAAGTAATCTTAAAAAAATGCCGTGACCTAGCTGACGAAAATGGTGCTACTATTCACAACGTAGACTCTACCATTGTCGCAGAGCAGCCAAAGATCCTTCCGCATAGGTCTGCCATGATTAGCCAGATCGCCAAGACGCTCAGACTCGAAGAATCCCAGATTAACATCAAAGCGACGACCCACGAACTCATGGGCGCCTTTGGTCGCGGTGAAGGCATGGCCGCCATGGCTATCGCCACAATAGACGCTCGTTCGCCATCTTCTTCATAAGAAACGAGATTTTTCCTGAATAATTCGCCGCCATGCCTCGTCAGATAGGCATGAAGAAACCGCTCATCCGCTTAGTTGTTGTGACTCTAACAACAGCTCTATTCTCTAGCTGTGCCACGACGTATGATGCCCACGGAAACCGTCGCGACGTAGTCACACCAGAGGGAGCGATTGCAGGAGCAGTCGTTGCAGGACTCATCGGCTATTCCATTTCTAAGAACCGCCATAAAGACAATGACCGCAGATACCACCGAAGAGGAAGAGGGCACTATGATCACGGCTATGGTTATAACGGACACAACCGTTGCGGATATTAATCAAAAAAGAGCTTCTCGCTTTATAGCCACTCATTTAAAAAAGACCAAAACCTTATGACTACACAAACAATTCGCTCAGTAGTAGGAGCTCTCGTCGCGACTCTACTCGCAAGCTGCGCCACAACCTATGACCAAAATGGTCGCCCTGTTAAAAGTGTTACACCTGGAGGAGCAGTGGCCGGAGCTGCTGCCGCAGGACTCCTCGGCTACGCTCTTTCAAAAGATAAGAAAAAGAAATCGAAGAAGAAAAAACACACCGACTACAGACGTGATCGTCACGGTCGCCTTCTCGATCATAAAGGTAGACTATTAAATACGGACTATGATTCGAATGGTTACCGGTATCAAAATGGTAAGCGCATCTATAACAAACGCTACGACCAGGATAGGCGCTCTAGTCACCGCTATGATGATAGACGGGATGACCGTAGATACGATGATCGTCGTTACAGAGATCACAGATATGACGATGACCGCTACCGCAAACCACGCCCAATAGCAGGCTATGATCGCTATGGGAATCCCCTCTATCGATAGGAGCACACATCTCCCCCAGAAAGCCTCGCGACTATGCGAGGCTTTTTTGTTCCCTAAAAGCTCAACAACTTACCCGAAAAATCATTTTTTCAGAAAAAAATGAAAATTAATCACTCTACCGTTCGAGCAGTAAAATCCTCACTCTAAGTGATTTACAAAAAATCCAAAAAAACTCCCATTCTGAGCACTGCTGATATCCGTTGTAAAAACAGCAATTTTGTGAAAAGTTTCAGCAGGCATTAGCTCTCTCAGAGCTTCAACCATTAACAGAATGAAAACACTGCTCAAACCGCGCCGTAAGGCCCCCTTCCCTCGCACGCTCATCGCTACGCAACTGAAGGAAGTAGAGTCTGATATACTTGAGCAAGTAAAAGCATTTGACCCGTCTGTGGCGCCCTACATGGAACATATCTGTGGAGCTGCAGGTAAGCGTATTCGGCCCACTTTAGCTCTTCTGACAGGAAATGCTTTCGGTGGAAATGTCGATGATAGCCGCAAGATTGGAATCATCCTTGAGTTAATCCACATGGCGACACTCGTTCATGATGATATCATTGATGAAGCTCGCACTCGCCGAAATGTCCCGACGCCAAATGCTAAATGGGGCAATGGAATGGCTGTATTACTAGGCGATGCATTATTCTCACATGCACTTAGCCTCGCGACTGATTTTAACAGTATAGACATTTGCAAAAAGGTTGGGCTCGCCTCTAAAGAAGTCTGTCAGGGAGAAATTATGCAGACTCAGCGCCGCTTTGACCTGTCTCTGAGTAAGAAAGATTATTTCCGCATCATTGAGATGAAGACTGGTGCTCTCTTCGCCGCCGCAACCGGTCTCAGCGCTCAACTTGCAGGAGCAGATTCTGACACATGCGACGCGCTTTGGAACTACGGGCTCAAGCTTGGAACTGCTTATCAAATCTATGATGACTGTCTCGATCTCGTCGGCAATGATGACATCGTCGGAAAGACGCTCCGCACAGATCTAGAAAGCGGCAAACTCACTCTACCTATCCTTAATCTTCTAGAATCAGCGAATGCGAATCAGCGCCAAAAGTTGAACACGAAAATCATCAATCAGGAGCCTCTTGATCTCGATGTCTTAGCAGGAATCGCTGAATATGAAGGAGCGATCGAAGCGGCGTTGGATACAGGCTTTGAAATACTAGAAAGCGCACGAAGAGATCTTGCGGGTGTCCCAGAGAATAAGTATAAGAACGCTCTCGTAGAGATTACAGCATTTCTCGAAGGACTTCTCGACGAATGCCGTCGCTAAAGATTTAACTTCTGTATGCTTAAATATTTTCTCAGCGTCGGACTCATTGCGTCGGCTTCGCTCCTCACAGCTCAAGAGGAGCTACCAGCTGACGATCACTTTGCGATCCATACGCTAGCCGAAGGTCTCTCAGACCCGATGGAGATGACTCCTCTGCCCGGTGGAGATGTTCTCATCATCGAGAGAACTGGTGCAGTTAAGGTCTACTCGAGTTCCAGTAATACTGTAAAAACGCATCACCAGCTAGCTGTCATACATAACCAAGAAGGCAAATACGCTCGAGAGTCTGG
>CALFDI010000274.1 GCA_937952875.1 uncultured Verrucomicrobiales bacterium | reverse complement strand
TATTGCATTTACGATGTCCGAACTGTAGGGGGAGATGATTGATCTTTTGTCCACAGGCGGAATGAATCTGATCCCATAGTCCGTCACTAGAGACAGATGCCTGAGTCTTACGCGTGCGACCAACATCAGCCATCGGTAGGAAGCTGAGGAGTCGAAAGGCGTCTGCATTTCGGAAGAACCATCGGGTGATGCTTTCGACATCTTTTACGTTAGATTTAGTAACAGTCACGGTAGATGCTGCGACGAGACTTTTTCCTGTGATAGATCGGACATGGCGAATGAGTTCAGCAAAGCTGTCGCGCACACTATGGAGATCGGTCTCGCTTACTTGACTAGAGATGCCTTTACGCCCTCTCTGAGTGGTGTCAATATGGATGCTGATTTTACGAAGACCGTAGTCGTTGACTAAAGCAATGAGGTATTCGGGCTCTTCGATAAAGCGCTGACCATGACTCATGACCATAGGGTCTAGACCTATTGAAATGGCGTATTCCACGATCCGACCTAAGCGTTTTAATGGAAGTAGGGTCACTTCACCCGCGGTGATCTGCACTTTTCCGGCAACTCCTTCTTCAGCTCGGATTAGGTCGAGTTGGTTTTTCACCTCGGAGAAAGGCAAAGGCTCTGTTTTATTAGCCTCAGCTCCTAGATAGCAACATGTGCAGGAGAAGTTACATTTCTCCATCACGTGGTGTGTGGCTCCGCATGTGACTGCCGTTTTTCCAGCCAATTGATTAGGAGTCTGGAGTTCTCTCGGTAAGCTATTCCAACGCTTGAGGAGTAAAGCTGATTTTTCCTCCTTAGCGTCTTTTGTTAGAGAGTGTTGCGGCATCTTGACTAAGAGTTTCGAACACATGTGTTATTCCGATTTGCTGCTAACAAGCGATCTGTCTAGGTAAGGTGCAGGAGTTACCCTATTGTCCGCCTTTTTAAAGTGGAGGGCTAAGATTCATGGATATCGGCCTGAGAATTCGAGTAAGATGGAGAAAATTAGGTCTCTCTATCATTGCGACTTTCTGACAGACTGTGGCTCTCCTGTTTTATGTCTTTTGATTCTTTAGGTTTATCCGCAGCGCTTATTGAGTCGCTCACGCTACAGCAGTTGTCCCAGCCGACTCCTATCCAGGAAAAAGTCATTCCTGAGATTTTAAACGGAGCGGATGTCTTAGGCATTGCGAAAACGGGATCGGGCAAGACTGCAAGTTATGTCCTGCCAATTTTAGAAAAACTATCGAAAGAGTCTCGTGCACGAGAACCTCAGATTTTAGTTCTACTACCGACTCGGGAGCTCGTGGACCAAGTCTATAAAGTCTTCGTTTCATGCCTCGGGGCGTTAGATGGGAACTTCTCAGTGCGGGCTATTTACGGAGGAATGTCAGTGAACCCGCAAATGAAGGCTTTAGCAAAAGTTGATATCCTAGTGGCTACTCCAGGTCGACTGTTAGACCTCAGTGGAAAAAATGCGGTATCTCTGAAAGGTGTGAAAACTTTTGTGCTAGATGAAGCGGATAAAATGCTGTCGATGGGATTCAAGAAAGAGGTGGACGCAGTCATCGCGGAGCTTCCATCTCATCGTCAGTCTCTTCTTTTCTCAGCAACTCTGAATCCTCAGCTAGCAGATATTCAGCGCATTCTCATGAATGATCCTGTGGAGGTGCAGATTGATACTGATGAAGGAGATACGGAGCAGATCAAGCAATTGGCATATGCGGTAGCAGAAGAGAAGAAAGGCCCCTTCATGCGCGAACTGATTATTCAGCGCAATACACCGCAGACGCTTGTTTTTGCCTCTTCAGCTAAGGCTGTGGACCGTATCGTAAATAAGCTTCGAAAAAATCGTATTCACGCCTTGGCAATTCATTCGAAACTGAGTCAGCAATCTCGCCGCGATGCTTTGGCTGATTTTAAATCTGGATCTGTCTCTGTTCTCGTTTCTACAGATCTGCTTGCCCGTGGAGTTGATGTGAGTGGATTGCCGCTCGTGATTAATTACGATCTGCCTCGTAGCCCTAAAGACTACGTTCATCGTATTGGTCGCACCGGTAGAGCAGGATCGCAGGGAGAAGCTATCTCACTCATCTCCCCAGATGAAGAGCACCATTTCAAGGTGATTCAGAAAAAGATGGGGAAGCGAGTAGAGTTGATCACTCATGGTCTTTGAGTGTAAAAAAAGCATGAGCCTTGCGACTCATGCTTTTGAAAGGTATTGAAAAATTTGAGGCGGGATGCCTCTGTTCCTTATTAGGCTGTGAAGACTGGCTTCATGGCGCCCATGGCGTCGCGAAGGTAGACGCCGATTTCTTCGACAGGGTGCTCGCGGAGGTCTGCGTTGACTTCTACGAGAGTTTTGTTGTCGACGCTGAGATCAGTGAGGTCGAGACCCTTACCGATGACGTCTGTGCTGACAGTCTTCATGAAATCTTCAAGAAGGGGAATCGCTGCATGTGAGAAGAGGTAACATCCATATTCAGCTGTGTCTGAGATGACGTTGTTCATTTCAAAAAGCTTCTTACGAGCAATGGTGTTAGCGATGAGTGGTGTCTCGTGGAGAGACTCATAGTAAGCGGACTCAGGCTCGATACCTGCCTCGACCATGGCTTCGAATGCGAGCTCTACACCAGCGCGGACCATGGCGACCATCAGGATGCCTTTGTCGAAATACTCTTGTTCAGAAATGTCGCCTTTGGCTTCAGTCTTCTCGAACTCAGTTTCGCCTGTCGCTTTTCTCCAGCCGAGGAGGTTCACATCATTGTTCGCCCAGTCAGCCATCATGGTGCTGGAGAACTCACCAGAGATGATGTCGTCCATGTGCTTGTAGAAGAGATCACGCATGATGTCTTTTAACTGCTCAGAGAGGTCGTAAGCTTTGATTTTAGCCGGGTTGCTCAGGCGATCCATCATGTTTGTGATGCCGCCTTGCTTGAGGGCTTCAGTGATGGTTTCCCAACCGTATTGGATGAATTTGACAGCCCACTGTGAGTCGATGCCTTCAGACTTCATCTTATCGAAGCAAAGAATGGAGCCAGCCTGAAGCAATCCGCAGAGGATGGTCTGCTCACCCATGAGGTCAGACTTTACTTCAGCGACGAAGCTAGACTCGAGAACTCCTGCGCGATCGCCGCCTTGGGCGACTGCGAGTGCCTTTGCGAGTTCCATGCCTTCGCCAGATGGATCATTTTCGACGTGGCAGGCGATGAGTGTAGGGACTCCGAAACCACGCTTATACTCTTCGCGAACTTCTGAGCCTGGGGACTTAGGTGCCACCATGATGACGGTGAGGTCCTTGCGGATCTGAACGCCTTCTTCTACGATGTTAAAGCCGTGAGCGTATGAGAAGCAGGCGCCTTCCTTCATGTGAGGGACGACTGTCTCGACGACTGCTGTGTGCTGCTTATCTGGAGCAAGGTTCATCACGATGTCTGCAGTTGGAAGCATTTCTTCGTATGTGCCGACGGCGAATCCATTCTCGGTTGCATTGAGATAAGACTGACGCTTTTCTTCGATCGCAGCTGCGCGGAGCGTGTATGAGACATCAAGTCCTGAGTCTCGCATGTTCAGGCCTTGGTTCAGCCCCTGTGCACCACAGCCGACGATAACGATTTTAAGGCCTTTGGCAGCGGCTATGCCGTTAGAGAACTCAGATGAGTCCATGAAGCGGCAAGTGCCAAGCTCATCGAGCTGGCGGCGGAGGGGGAGAGTATTGAAGTAATTCGTGCTCATGTCTGGAGAAAAGTCAGTCTGACGTCGGCTGATTTGTCAGGAATAGGGGATTTGTAAATGCTGAAACGGTTAGCAGTGCGGTAAAATCGAGATTTTTTCTCACATTTGAACGAAAAAAGCCTCCTGACGATTGAAGGAGGCTTTGTGTTCGAGCGCTTGCAGGGAATCGCTTTTAGTTATGTGCTTTTGCCTGCTCTTGTGAGGCTGCATCAAATTTACTGAGTGGTAATGTGTATGTTTTCCCATTTTCCATCTTAAGCGTCAGTTGATCACCTTCGAGTGAGACGAGTTCGGCTTGGATGGTTTTGCCTGCAGTATTTGTCCAAGTCTGGATAACGGGTGTTTTAGAATCGACTTCATCAGACGAGCTGGAGACTTGTCCGAAGGCGTAAGCGAGTTTTTTCGACCCTAGATCTAGGTCATTCAATGGAATGGATATTTCCTTTTTTCCATTATGTAGAATGACGTTCTCGCTCTCTAGTTTCACGAAACGACCTCGGTAGGATTTTTTCTTATTCGTTGCATGATACCAATAAAGGGGCTCATCGATGTAGTTTTTTCCAGTCGCTTCACCCTTATTCATTTTTCGAATTAGGCGTTTTGTATTTTTTAGAGTCCCTTCACTGATACGCTTTTTCCCATTTTCAGATAATGCATCTAAGACACGGGTGAAGTCATTCGATGTGACCACGACCATGGGAATGATGTTGGACATACTCTTATGCCCGAGAGTGGTGGCCACAGTTGGTGGGAGCTTACGAACGACTCCTGGCTCAGTGGAATTGACAAATACGAGGGTCGTTGAGCTTTTGAGGGTTTTTAAAACGGCTAGACCAG
>CALFDI010000273.1 GCA_937952875.1 uncultured Verrucomicrobiales bacterium | reverse complement strand
CAGCGACTACCTCTCCAAATAATTTATTCTTAGTTTCCTCGTAAAAAGCCTCGCTCTGTTCTTCAGGGCGAGGCTTTTTTATTACTAGAGCTTTGTGGATAGTTCGGTAAGGAAGCTGACTTGAGAAGGATCTTCTGCATGCGAGCCAGCCTGACTCACATGTCGCGTCGCCTGTTCGAGCGGTAGACCGAGAGACATTAGGATAGAAACTGATGTCAGACCAGTTCTGCCTATGCCTGCAGCGCAGTGCACAGCAATCGTTTCACCACTCTTTAGCCGAGATGCTAGATCCTTCACCATTGTAGCAAAGGCGTCTCCATCTCGAGGAGTTCCAAAGTCGTGAATGGGAAAGCGCACATGATCAAATGGGAGAGTCTGATTCACAATGGCATCCCAATATTCCGGTGATCGCATCTGGATCTCTGTATCACCATTCAGGCAGACAAGGGCTTTCACATTCGCGGCCTGCATATCGGAAAGTATGGCGGGCAGTGGCGTCATGGTGCCTGGCATCGCTGTGAGGAGCAGCTGGCCAGATACCGATTCGGGGAGTGTTACAGATCGTAGGCTCATGAGTGAGGTCTTAGGTTTTTAGTCATATGTTAGAGCTGGTAGGCTTTCGCACAATTGCTGTGCATGATCATGTGCTGCTCGTCAGCACTGAGATCTGAGACGAAGCGCTGCACCATGTCAGCCCAAGCCTTATAGCTCTCGATACGCTCAAGACAGACGGGCCAGTCAGTGCCGAACATGACGCGCTCTGCCCCGAAAATATCCAGAGTTTCTAAGAAATAATTCTTAAGAGTTTCTTCATCGATTTCAGGATTCGTTGTCTCATTGACCATACCTGAAATCTTTACACCAAGAATATTATCGCGCTTTGCGATGTCTTTCATTCCAGTGCGCCAAGCATCTTCTATACGCCCGTTATGAATCTCGGGCTTCGCAATATGATCGATGATGATTCCGAGTTCTGGCTGACGATCTACTAACTGTATCGCAACGGGGAGCTGCCGTTGAAATAAGAGAAGATCATAACGAAGATCATGACCAGGTAGTAGGGCGAGACCACGGTGGAAATCATCCCGAAGAAAGTAGGAGTCCTCCTCGCCCTGTAAGACATGACGGACGGCTTTATACTTCTCTTCGGGTGCGTATTTTTCAATGTGTCTCTCGACATCAGCATCAATAAGTGGGACCCAGCCTACGATGCCCTTGATCACATCGGTCTCTTTTCCCATACGGATAAGAGCCTCTGATTCCTCGATGACTTGGCGGGCCTGCACTGCGACTGTTCCTTCTACTCCTGCACTCGTAGTTGCCGCCTCGAGTTCAGGTATGAGGAAGTCTTTCCGGATAGGCCAGTCTTCAGGAATCCAGCCGTATTCTTCTTCGTTAAAACTCCAGAGGTGATGATGTGAATCAAGCATATCTGTGTGTATCTTTCACTTCCGATTACTGAGTCAGTGCCTTCTTAAGCTCCTTCATGACTTGCATGCGCTCACAGTCATCCTTCGCTTCTTCCAATCGCTTCGCGAGACCGATGTGGAACTCAGCATAGTCATTATTCCAATCATGGCAGATGAGAGCCTCTTGTGCACGTGGCTCTCCCACCTTCGCGGTGCGACCTTTTGATTCTGGTGTGCCCGCTGAGAGTTCAAAACTCTCGTCGAAGGCAGGCATGAAGATTTTCTCTTTAGGTAGGCCTTTCTCATCTAACAATTCACGTAAAGCGGCACGGGGCTCGTCTTCACCATGGTTCAAGAATAAGCCACCGGCGACAGGTGCGCGCTCCATTACCCAATCAACAAGTTCACTCTGATCAGCGTGTGCTGAGTAATTCCCAAGTCGGCGGATATTCGCGGCGACTTTAAACTCCTTACCATGAATGCGGACATCTTCTGCACCGCGTGTGATCCAGCCGCCGAGTGTGCCCGGACCCTGATATCCTACGAAAAGTATAGTGGCTTCTTTTCTCCAGATATTCGCCTTCAGGTGGTGCTGGATACGCCCAGCATCGCACATACCTGAGGCAGACATAATAATGGCTCCTCCAGGAATAGCACTGACGGCCTTACTCTCTTCGACTCCTTCGACGAGGTGGAAATTCTTATTCCGGAAAAGCATCGATTGATCCACTTCGACGTCATCGAGTGTATTCGCGTGCTTGATAAAGATGCGCGTCACCTTTGTCGCGAGTGGTGAATCGAGATACACATCTGTCGGCGGGATTTGCCCTGTATTGAGAAGAACATCGATGTCGTGGAGGAGTTCCTGGCTGCGTTCTACGGCAAAGCTAGGAATGACGACATTGCCACCACGCTTCAGACCCTCGACGAGTTCATTCTTCAGAGCTTCGCGACGTGCCTCGAGCGTGTATTCATCGCGCTCGCGATTCCCATAAGTGCTCTCACAGACGATGTAGTCGAAGCCTTCTGGTGCGTCAGGGTGATTATGGAAAACTTTTTCATCAGGTCCAATATCACCGGAAAAGAGCATACGTAGTGTATTTCCATCGGCTTTATCACCCTCCACATTCACCTCCGCAGAGGCCGATCCTAAGATATGGCCGGCATTCCAGAATCGCACTTGGATCCCTGCCTTTGGCTCGAAGATCGTCTCCATCTCTATGGGAACTAGGAGTTTCAGCGTCGCCTCCGCATCTGGCATCGTGTAGATGGGCTCGACAGGAGGCAGACCACGGCGTGCATTCTTTTTGTTCTTCCGCTTAGCATTTGACTCCTGAATGGATGCTCCGTCACGCAACATGAACTCGAGAAGGTCAACTGTCGGCTGAGTCGCATAGATAGGGCTGTTAAAGCCTTGTGCCACGAGCTTCGGAAGAAGGCCGGAGTGATCAATGTGAGCATGAGTTAGGATCAGAAAATCCATATCGCCCGGCACGAAGGGGAAGGGCTCGTAGTTGAGAGCCTGAGTGGTTTTATTTCCCTGGAAGAGTCCGCAATCGACAAGAAAGTCCGCGTGTTTCGTTTCCATTAATGAGCAAGATCCAGTGACCGTGCCCGCAGCGCCGCAAAATGTTAAAGTAGCCATAAAGTGTTATCCCATAGTCCTAAAGCCCGCATGAGCAGGCGTCAATGACTCCCGTGGGTCATTCCACTCTTGGATTTCCTCAATTTGGGCGCTAGGCAGGAGTCACACGATGTCCACTCCCAGCATAGAATTCTATAATAAGGCGCTCGACGCTATCCAGGCAGGCCAACTCCCAGAAGCGCTCACAGCGATCGAGAGTTCTCTGACAGAAGACCCGAAAGACGGCCAAAGCTGGCAGCTCTATGCCGTTATTTTAAATGCTGCGGGCAGAGCAGATGACGCGGCTAAGGCGATGGAAAAGGTCAAGGAATGCGGTATCAGCGATATCGATGAGCTGCTGATGAAAGCAGGCGATGCAGCGGCAGCAGGTGAGCATGGAAAGGCGATCACTTACTATGAAGATGCACTTGAAATCGATAGTAGCCGCTTTGAGATTCACGCGAGCTATGCCCTCGTCCTGCTCGAGGAAAACTACGAAAAAGATGCACGCGATGCAGCCGAGACCGCTTGTGACATCGCCCCAGAAGAAGCCTTTGCCTGGTATGTCCGCGGTCGTGTGCTCCGCCTAAATCACCAGCCGGAAGAAGCATTAAAATCTCTAAAAAAAGCTGTCGATCTCGATGCAAATCTCCTGCCAGCTGTCTACGAGAAGGGAATGCTGCTCGCAGAAGCTGGAAAAGCGGGTGAAGCCCTTTCCTGCTTTGAAAAAGTGCTCAGCGTGCATCCCGATGATCCAGCGGCCCTAGAGGCAAAAGGAGCGCTGATCACTGCGATCAATCAGGCGAAAAAAGACCAAGGCTAGCCCAGTCCTCATGCGGCGAGCGCTCTCAGCTGCATGACATTATACCTCGAAAAGGTCCTCATTGAGTGGCCACTCCACTTTTGATCATTTCTTATACTTGCACAGATATGACCTAGCGCAGAGACTCTACACGTTTTAATAACACTGTATCACTATGTTTAAGCGTTTAGGTAATTTAATAAAAGGGTTCTTCGGGCTCTTCAT
>CALFDI010000272.1 GCA_937952875.1 uncultured Verrucomicrobiales bacterium | reverse complement strand
TGCTACGAGTTTTTTAAGAGATTCCTCGAGGTCATCTAACTTCACCCGCTCACCAGCCAGGAAAATAGCAGGATCATCACCTGCAGATAAGGTAATGATGATAGGGTCACTGTAACGAGAGAGCTGGCGCTGAGAGCTTGGCAATGTGACCTCGACACCTTCCTCCACCATAAAGGTCGAGCCTAACAAAAGGAAAACCATGAGTAAGGCCAAGATATCAAACACGGGCAAGACGTGCATAAATCCCGGGCGCTCCGGCAACGTCATTTCTAATTTCACGACTTCCGCGCTCCTTTAGATAAATCTTCTTTCCGAGCTTCAGAGAGATCGACGATATCACTCTCACCACGCGCATCAATAACGAGATTAACCATCTCAATTCCTCCCCGCTCGATGCGATGCAGCAGGCGCTTTCCGCGAGCGTAAAAATACAAGTAAAGGAGATACATCGGAATCGCGATCGTTAGTCCGAGAGCCGTAGTAACAAGAGCTTGAAAAATACCCGCTGAAAGATCTGCCGTAGTCGTAATTCCGCCAGCGTCTCGCATTTTCATAAACGTCTGAGCCAGCCCTAAGACAGTGCCCAGCATCCCCAGTAACGGACTGACCATCGCCACAGCCATGATTCCTCGTAAATTACGCTCTAGACGCGGCACCTCGAGTTGACCCGCCTCTTGAGCGATATCTCGCAGATCTTGACGAGGTAGTTCATGGCGCAAAAGAATGGCGTGAGCGACTCGGGCGACGGGGCCTGGCGCGCGAGATGCCTCGTGGCGAGCTTCAGCAAAAGCCTTCTTTCTAAGGTGAGCACCAAGGCCTATGAGAAGGTCTCCGACGTTCACTCGCGACCGGTGAAATGTGAAGAAACGCTCAAGTGATAAGAGTAGGCCAAAGGCGGCTAACACTAATAGAGGCCAGACAACTGGCCCTCCTTGTTCAATCAATTCTCCCATTTCCAAGAGCTTTTAAAGTATTTAAGGCTCCTTGACCAGTCATTCTCTCAGAGCTGTCCTACAAGCCTTCAGCGATGCAAAAAAAGCCGAAGAGACATCAACAATCTCTCCGGCTTAGAACGAACCTCTCCGCTATTCTTTTTTCAAGAAAACCACGTCGCCCGACTGCATAGACGCCGTGATTATATCACCACGTTGGAACTTTCCGTCTAATAGATCGAGACTCAGCGGATCGAGGAGTCGATTCTGAATCGCCCGCTTCAGAGGACGAGCCCCGTATGCTGGGTGATACCCTTCCTCGCCAATGTAAGCGATCAGCTCATCACTTAGCTCGAGGGTGATCTCCTGCTTGGCTAAGCGGTCACGCACACGTTCTAGCTGAAGACCCACAATTTGACTTAAATCATCTTTTTCTAGGCGGTCGAAGATAATTGTTTCATCGATACGATTAAGAAATTCTGGGCGGAAGTGTCCAGATAATGCCTCGCTAACCTTTGCCTCTCTCTGCTCAGGATTCTCCTCATTCAAGATGAATTGAGAGCCGATGTTAGAGGTCATGATGAGCACTGTATTTCTAAAATCCACAGTGCGACCTTGGCCATCTGTGATCCGTCCATCATCCAGAACTTGGAGCAAGACGTTGAACACATCGGGGTGCGCCTTTTCTATCTCGTCGAATAAAACGACCGAATACGGCTTACGGCGAACATGCTCTGATAACTGGCCGCCCTGATCATACCCTACGTATCCAGGAGGGGCTCCGATCAGCCGAGAAACGCTATGCTTCTCCATGTATTCCGACATATCTAGGCGAACAATCGCGCTTTCGTCATCGAAGAGAAACTCTGCGAGAGCCTTTGATAGTTCTGTCTTTCCGACACCTGTTGGACCGAGAAAAAGAAATGAACCAATTGGTCTATTCTCGTCTTGAAGACCCGCTCGAGCGCGCCTCACAGCATTCGATACCGCTGTGATCGCGGACGTCTGCCCTATCACTCGATCGCCAAGGCGACTCTCCATCGAAACGAGCTTCGAGCGCTCCCCTTCCTGAAGTCGACTGACTGGAATCCCCGTCCATGAGCCAACCACTTTAGCGACATCTTCCTCTGTCACCTCTTCTTTGAGAATGCGATCACTAGACTGCAAGTAGGACAGTTCTTTCTGTGCCTCTTCTAAAGCAGACTCTGCTGCAGGGATCTCTCCATACTGAATCTCGGAGGCACGTGTCAGATTTCCTATTCTCTGTGCCTGCTCGATTTCATTTTTTAAAGCATCGAGCGTCTCCTGCTGCTCACGCACAGAATCGATCACAGTCTTTTCGTTCCTCCACTGAGCCATGAGTCCAGCTGACTGTTCTTTCAGATTAGCCATGTCTTCATTGACCTTACTCAGTCGAGTCTTACTCGCCTCGTCAGACTCCTTCTCTAGAGCTTGGCGTTCCATCTCTAACTGCATCACTTGACGTTCGATCTGATCGATCTCTTCAGGCATAGAATCCAGCTCTATCTTTAAACGAGATGCCGCCTCGTCTATCAAATCGACCGCCTTATCCGGCAGAAATCGGTCCGATATGTAGCGATCACTGAGCGTAGCTGCAGCGACAAGTGCAGCATCTTGAATGCGCACACCATGATGAACCTCGTAGCGCTCCTTGAGACCACGTAGAATCGCGATCGTATCCTCAGCTGATGGCTCGCCTACTTTCACTGGCTGGAAACGACGCTCGAGAGCCGCATCTTTTTCGATGTATTTGCGATATTCCTCAAGTGTCGTCGCACCTATCGTATGCAGCTCACCGCGAGCTAACTGAGGCTTTAAAAGATTCGACGCATCAACTGCTCCCTCGCTCGCCCCCGCTCCTACGATAGTGTGAAGCTCATCGATAAAGAGTATGATCTCCCCCTTCGATTCTGTGACTTCTTTGAGGAAGGCTTTAAGACGATCTTCGAATTCACCTCGATACTTCGCACCAGCAAGCATTCCTCCTAAATCCATAGTAATGACTCGCATCTGACGCATCGCATCTGGCACATCGCCACTCACGATCCGGCGCGCCAGCCCTTCTACGATGGCAGTCTTACCCACACCCGGCTCACCGATGAGGACCGGGTTATTTTTCGTTCTGCGCGAGAGAACCTGCAGAACGCGTCGAATTTCTTCATCCCGTCCTATCACAGGATCGATCTTGCCTTCGCGGGCACGAGCTGTGAGATCAGTTCCGTATTTCTCAAGAGCCTCATATTTTGACTCAGGGTCCTCAG
>CALFDI010000271.1 GCA_937952875.1 uncultured Verrucomicrobiales bacterium | reverse complement strand
GTGTGAGCTTCGGGGTCTTGCTCGATGAGTTTGCGTGCAGCTGTTTCAAGGTAGTCTCGCAGGTTCACTCCATGACGTTTGCAGTTTCCAATCAAGGTGTAGGCCAAGGCGGCAAGTTCACCACCGCGTTGGGAGCCGATTAAGAGCCAGTTCTTCTGGCCGAGCTTTGTCGGGCGGATGGCGTTCTCGATGAGGTTATTATCAATCACAACGCCCACCTCTCTAGGAGTAGGAGTATCCAGCTTCTGTTTGAGCATTTCACTTCAGAACGAGAAAACTGACTTTCGATCTAAAGCGAAAGTTTTTTCACACCCGCTTCATCAGCACTTCACAGATGGAGAGGTAACCTCATGCATTCAAAAAAACGATTCATATGAATGCAGACACACTTACCTACCTTATCGATACAATTCACGCACACTCTGAACTCGCGACTGTCATTCTGACTGTCAGTCTCATTTTTCTTAGAAAGTCACACACTGTGTGATCATGAAGAAGCTCAGAACAGTCCTTAAGGCGAGTCCTTTGGATATGGCGGAGTGGATAAATCAGCCCTCACAGTCTCATATCCGCTTCTGCCTTATATGCATCATCGTGGGATGCGGGGCATATGGAGGAAGCCTGGGCTACTGGAGAGCCCCTGTTATGGCAGCCTATGTCGCCATAAAGCTGCCGCTACTCATCTTTTTCACACTCAGCCTGAACGCTCTCCTCAATGGCATGCTCAGCATGCTGTTAGGAACAGGCCTTTCACTCAAACAATCGCTCCTCGCTCAGTTAATGAGCTTCGCTCTCTTCAGCCTTATACTCGGAGCACTCGCGCCAGTTACTACATTTTTCGCAGGTCATGCACCTCCTCCAGATACTGAACAAGCATACACCGCTCACTCTGCATACTTACTGATTCACACAAGCCTCATTGCCTACGCAGGCATTATGGCGAATTTACAGTTATTCCGCCTCTTGATTCACGTCTGCCCCACCCGCAGGGCAGCTGTGACGACTCTTGCATCATGGATCATCGGAAACGGCATCGTAGGCACACAGCTCTCCTGGACACTTCGCCCCTTCTTCGGCTCTCCAAATCTCGAACCCGCATTTCTACGTGAAGATCCTTTTAATGGGACATTTATCGAGAGCATCTGGAGAGCTGCATCCCGCTTCGTAACTCACGAGCAGGCTATCATTATTCTGCTAACCACTTTTCTCATCACGCTTTTCACACTTCACCGCATCATTCGAAAGGAACATATACTATGAATACAATAACACCATCAGATCAAAAGTCACCAGAGGCACAGCCCCCTGAAAAGCCTCAGATAACTATCGAAGACTCCCCTTCTCTAGGGAAAATCTTTGAATCTCTGCTAAAAGCTCCGATTACTCTGCTTTTCCATGTAAAAGAGAAACCAAAATCTCTCCTTCCTTTATTCGCTATCACAACGGTATCGATCCTCATCTTTGGGGCACTTGTAGGCTCATTCTCTGGAGGAACTCAAATTCTCATTGCTCCTACGAAAATTCTCCTAGGTCTCATAATTTCTTCCATCATTTGCTTTCCTAGTCTCTACATTTTTTCCTCGCTCAGTGGAGCAGATCTTAGACCGAGCTTTGTTCTGAAAAGCTTGATGATCTCAATAGCACTTATTGCCGTCCTATTGATTGGATTTGCCCCTATCGTCTGGGTATTTGCACAATCAAGCGAATCACTATTCTTCATAGGGTCTATCGTCATTCTTGTGTGGATCATAGCTTTCACCTTTGGCGCGAAGGCGCTCAAAAAGATGTTGAATCTGGAATACACTGAAAAACAGAGTCACATCCAAATCTGGGTTGGCATCTTCCTCCTCGTCACACTTCAGATGAGCACCAGCCTTAGGCCGATCATCGGTAATGAAGGCCCGCTTCTCACATCAGAAAAACGTTTTTTCTTGGCTCACTGGATTGAAAGCGCTGAAGGGGTAGAGAATAATAATGATTAGAACTTCGAAGAATAACTTTCTTTTAGTAATCTGAGAGCTTCTTCTCCCTGCACACAATCTCCACCATTCACCCCACAAACGGCAATCACTTCAAAAGAAAAATCGCACAACAACTGGTCTATCAAATTCTCAGCGGAAAGAGCGAGTCGCCCCGCATGATCTTCGAGTTTAAATGACTGGCCTCCAGCGCTATGATATCCTCGATAGATCACAGCGGTGCAGGCCAAGCGATCTGCTTGCCGGAAATCAAAGGCGAAGTCATACAGCTTACCAATGTGAGATGCAGCACGTTCTAGCGCTGTATTCACCTCCGCCTTTTCTAAACGCGGTCGCAGTATCAGAACGGTATCGACAGCCAATGTTTCTGATGCGGCTCGCCATTTCACTCCATCTTTCTTTGACTCGATAAAGCTCGGTCCCGATTCTCCATACTCAACGAAACGTGAGTAGCCCATACGCTGTCTCTGCTCATCAGACCCTAGGTAAAGTGCTGCATGCGGCCAATAACCCGGGAGAAACACATTACTCAAAGCATCATCGTGCCGTGTGATAAAAACATCACCTGGTTGAGCTAAAGAAATCAGATCATCATAGTAATGTTCTAGTATTCTCTTCTGATCACCAGCTGCCTTAATTCCAGGCTGCCTTAGCTCTGCCACCATGCTTCCGCCTACCTTAAGCAAGCTAAACATAGTCTTCTTATATCCAGAATGGTGCCTCCTTAGAAAAGAGAACACTCGATAAGAAAGCCGTCTCTTTAGATAATCTCTGCGCTGAGTATTAATGAGAGGTTCTTCTTCTCTCAGCAAAGAAATGAGAGGCGCCCATTCCTGATGAGATTCTAATCTAGAGATCTCTGACTTATGCGCATCATAAAAACGCCATGCTTCATGATAGGCCCAGAGGGAACGAGGATCAGTGACGGCTTTAAAAATACCTGTAAATGTCTTACGACTGATCCCGTAACGAGATTCTGCCTCATCGAGCTTTTCCCGCAGAACGCGACTCTTAGACGCTGTATCGAGCAGATAATTTCCAGTTCTCAGCAGTAAAGTGGCCGAGAGAAAAGCGAGAACAAAGCACTTAAGTTGCTCTTCATCTTTCTCATACTTCAAGGCTGGCCTGACATCTTCTAGTATCTGTTTTAAAGCCTGCCTAACAGATAAGAAGCGTGCATAGACATCTCGCAAACGCTCGTCTTCATCTGGCAGATAGTAGCCTCTCGCGTCAGCTGCCTGAGCGTCTGCAAGTTCAGCCTCTAGCCACTTCCGCCGGGGAAGAGCTAGAGCTGCGGCTAAGAGAGCCTGTCTAGATGGCTCTAAGTCGATCACTTTTCCACACCCGCTATGTGAATGAAAAAATCAGGATTGAGCGCTGCGAGAGGCTCTCTCAGCTGATCGATTTCTTCTGCAGGTCCATGGATTTCTAAACGAATCATTTCCGAGATCGTGAGAGCCTCTTCGATGCATGCCCCCACATTATCTAAATGAGCCAAAATCCCTGCAGCTCCGATGTAAGCCTCGCGACAAGCGATCACATCACCACATACAGCAAAATCATAATAGAGACATGCCTTTTCAGTTTTTGTCTTTTCAATGAAGCGACCAATCGTTTCTTTGAATGCATCCAACTTCCCCTCTTGGACTTTAAAATACGGGTGAATACTAACGGCTTGAGATAATTGATTCATAAGACACCAGTGTTAAGGGCGATGGTAAATCTACAAGGCTGAAGTCTGCCTTAAGAGCTATCTCTTCCCCGATATGCCGAGAGAAAATAGACCATCACAAGACAGGTCCCCACTGCTAGTATCATCCAAAAAGTCTGCCAATCACCGTATGCAGCCGTTCTATTATACAGATAGTAACATCCGGTATATCCAATCAATCCGCCTATACCACCCGACATAACGCTGAGAAGCGCCTGAGCCTGAGCACGCATACCTCGAGGCACCCTTTCTTCCATAAATATCTGTCCCGTGATGAAAAAGAACGTGTAGATCATTCCATGCATCAATAGGCCAAAAATCATAATAATCCGGGCATATTCTCCCTCTGCCATGCCAAATAAACTGTAGCGTAATACTGCGAGACCGAGAGCTAAAGTCAGGATCGTTTTGATTCGAAAACGTCCGAGCATAATGCTCATTACGAGAATCGCTGGTATCTCTATCGCCTGTGACCAAGCCATCGTCGCTGACGGCCCAAGATCGCCCAAGTCTTTCAAATGTCTCGGCGCATACATGTAAAATGCTGCAAGAGGAATAGATAAGAGTGCAGTCGTGACCATGTAGGCCCTCTGGTCTTTTTCCTGGAGAAGAGTCAAAGCGCTTAGACCGAGTCTATCTTTCCACGTGCGTTCTGTTTCCAGTGGAATGGGTAGAGTCGCGGGTAGCATGAGGCAGAGACAAGCCAGAATAAGCTTGGCCCCACCTGCCCAATCACCCACGAAAGGTGATCCATCAATTTTCAAAACACTCCCAACTAAAACTCCGGCGGCTATCCAACCAAGCGTCGCACCAAGGCGCACAATGGGGAATTCACGCCGAGC
>CALFDI010000270.1 GCA_937952875.1 uncultured Verrucomicrobiales bacterium | reverse complement strand
ACATAGAAAAGGCGAAGAAGCTTGGGAGCTTCTTCGCCTTTTTTTGAGGGTGTAAATGAGGAAAAATAAGAGGACTACTCAGGCAGAAGATAGCCGAGGAGTTGAGCGAGCTTTTTCTGAAGATTCTGCCTCTCTACGATGCAGTCGATCAGACCGTGCTCTAACATGAACTCGGCTGTCTGGAAGCCTGGAGGCAGATTCTGGTGTGTTGTTTCTTTGACAACACGGGGGCCGGCGAAGCCGATCATGCACTTCGGTTCGGCGATGTTAATATCACCGATGGTCGCGAAGGATGCTGTGACACCACCAGTCGTTGGGTGAGTGAGAACTGAGATATAAGGGAGGCCTGCCTCAGAGAGACGGGCAAGAGCGCCGCAGGTCTTAGCCATCTGCATGAGTGAAAGGAGGCCTTCCTGCATACGGGCACCTGATGAGGCGGATATGATGATGACGCCGCGCCTTTCTTTAATGGCGAGTTCGACGGCTCGTGTGATCTTTTCTCCGACAACGGAACCCATGGAGCCAGCAAAGAACTTGAAATCCATGACGGCGATGACGGCAGGCTTCCCTCCGATGCTGAGACGTCCAGTGACGACAGCATCATTCATCTGGGTGCGCTCTCGCAGCATGTCGATCTTCGCCTCATATTTGTCGAAACCGAGGGGATTGGTCGAAAAGAGGTCGGCATCCGTTTCTTCGAAGGTGCCTTCATCGGCTAACATTTGGATACGCTCGGAAGAGCCGAGAATGAAGTGATGGCCACAGCCCGTGCAGACATTATCGGCCTGTTTTAAGTCGAGAGCATGGATCAGTTCCCCGCATTCGGGGCACTTTGTCCAAAGATCGTCCGGAATATCATCACGTTTGCGCGTGTTCTTGAGCGGCGGCTTGCTGAAAAGACCCATAGATGTAGAAGAAGTTGCGGATTCCCAGTGGGGGAGTCGTTGCGGAGGAATCTAGCCGCGCATGGCGGTCAGGACAATCACCTTTTCTACTCCTTGTGCCTTACTGAGAACAGCTGTGCAGGCATCCGCAGTCGAACCAGTGGTAAAAACATCGTCTACGAGGAAAAGTCCGGACGTTTTACCGAAGTGTATGCCTTTTCGCAGGGCGAAGGCGCCTTTGAGATTTGTCTGCCTCTGCTTTCGAGAAAGGCGTGTCTGAGTCTGAGTGTAACGCTTTCGATGTAAGGCATTCACCACTGGTAGATCGACTGCTGAGGTGAGGAATCGGCATAGCTCAGCAGCTTGATTGAATCCCCGTTTTCCCTCACGGCGACGGTGCAGTGGCACGGGAACGAGGTGCCAGGACTTTATCTCGGGCTCCTGTTGAGTAATATCTTTGATGAGTGTGACCATGACTGCTGCCAGATCGCGGGCTAGGCAGATTTGCTTGCCATATTTATATGAATGGACCAGCTGCATGGCTTCTCCCGTCTGGCGTAGAGCAGAGCGTGCATAGGCGAAGGAAAAGTCCATGTCGTTACAGTTCGGACAGGAGAAGCCATACTCTAGAGCTCCATCGAATGGCTCGTGGCAGATGTCGCAAGCAGCCTGCCCAACTCGAGTCAGCTTTGGGATACAGGTCTTACACACATTGGGCAGTGGAGAATCGAGACTGCTGGCGAAGCAGAGTTGACAGTAGCGGGGGAAAATCTGCGAAAGAAGGCGAGGCAACACTGGTGGGCGTTTCATCACATTGATTCTTGAGACTGCTTTTTGAGAAAGAGATGGACTAAAAACGCGGTGAACATGAGAGCGAGGAGCGATAGCACTCCTTCCCGCAGATCATGCCCTATAATGATGGGGCTCTGCCCGCGACTGTCTGGGGTGGCGACACTGACGCGGTGGAAGAACTTAAAGGCAAAGACCCAGCCGATGTGTAGCCCGATGGGGAGCCATAAGGACGCTGTCCGAAAGCGTGCCCATCCGAGAATAAGTCCAACGATAAACAGTGTGAGGAATTCTCCGAAAAACTCATGAGGCGAGCCGAATCGACTGGCGACGAGGGCGAGAAAGCGCAGGCCAGATGTGGAGTTTTCTGGTGAATTCACATCGAGCCCAGACGGTGGAATGAGGAAATGCACGGCTGCAAAGGCGAGTGAGAGAGAAATGATGCCTCGCGATGGGCCCATACAGCGGATAAAGATGCCGAGAAGAGCTCCTCTGAAGATGAATTCTTCAAAAAGAGAGGCGAAAATGGCTGGGGTGAGAGATTTTCGAAAAACCTTTCCCCAATCTGTTATGGTCCGCCATTCGAAGGAATCGAGCAGGACTCCGAGAAGGCCGACAAGAAGGAGAAGCGGGGCGGCGAGGAGAAAGCCAACGACGAGATGTTTCCACTTATGAGGGTTAGGTTCGAGCGGCTGCCCAAGAGCATAGCGTGCCTTATCCGGGGGAAGATAGAGTTCCCAATGCCCCTCATCCATCCGTCGCCGTGCGGTCAGCCGAAGCCAAAAGATGAGAAATGGCATGAGAACGAGTGCGGAAAAACTGAGCGATCGTTTAAAAAATCTCTGATACTCAGCGCGATGTGCTGAGTCACCTAGCCAGTCGATAAAGCCATTGGTCGCCTTCGTAGAGGTCATCTCACCGAGCGCCTTCCCTGCATTGTAAACATGCGGTGTGATGAGGGCTGCCAGCAGAAAGCATGCTGCAATGTAGAGCAGGATGCGCATGGCGTCATTCCGGACAATTCTCATAAAGTGTGACGTGGCGGAGTCTTTGGCCATACGCTCACGGGGTCAATGCGTGAATGTTCAGGTGAGGAAGAGTTTGAAAAACAGGATCAGGGCCGATATGACGCGCGCATGGAAAAACATCAGTGGCAGGACGATAGCGGGGAATTCGCCATCCTCTACCGCGCGGAGCACTTCGGTGGAAACTGGACATTTAGCTCCCAAGAACAAGTCGGAGGGCGTGGTGACGACAAGGCTGACTGGATTCGCCTCGAAGAGCCCGTTGATATGGAGCATCTGCATAAGTTAAGAGCAGTCCTGTGGAATAAGTATCAGCGGAAGCGCTGCCCGTGGAAGCTGATCGATAAGCTCGATAAAGTTATCGCGAAACGGGAAGAGGAAGAGTGATGACAGCGGAGACCGCACGCTGGATATCACAGGATAAGGCGCATTGCTGGCACCCCTTCACTCCACAGGATGCGTGGTGTGCTCCCGACTATGAGCCGCTCGTGCTCACAGGAGGGGAAGGAGCTTGGCTGATCGATTCTGAAGGTCGCCGTTACCTAGATGGGAATTCATCCATCTGGACGAACATTCACGGGCACCGGCATCCGCGTCTCACAGCTGCGCTGAAACGCCAAGCGGATCAGGTAGCCCACACATCCTATCTCGGCTACGCGAATCCATTAGCGGGAGAGCTGGCTGAGCGATTAACTACGTTTTTCCCAGTAGGAAGTCTTGAGCGTGTCTTTTTCTCTGATGATGGCTCTACGGCGATCGAATGTGCGCTGAAGATGACTCTGCAGTATCGGCAGCAGACAGGTCAGTCACAGAGGCAGGGTGTGATAGCCTTTCAGAATGCCTATCATGGCGATACTCTTGGGGCGGCATCTATGAGTGGAGTTGAGAGGTTTTTTCAACGCTTTGATAGTCTCGGCCTTCCCGTCACACGTGTGGCAGATATGGTGGAACTACGGGCCTTATCGGAGGATGTTGTAAAAGCAATGTCTGCTGTGATTATTGAGCCATTGATCCAAGGGGTGAATCAAATGACGCCATGGCCTCAGGGGATGCTAGCTGAGCTGCGAGAGTGGTGTGATGACCATGATATTCATTTGATACTAGATGAGGTTATGACTGGTTTTGGCCGCACGGGCACGATGTTTGCCTGCCAGCAGGAAGATGTTATTCCTGATTTTCTCTGTCTCGCTAAAGGTTTAACGGGTGGATATTTGCCGCTTGCTGCGACTCTGACGACTGCGCAGATCTACGATGCTTTTCGGGGTGATGCGGGTAATGCATTTTACTATGGACATAGTTATACGGCGAATCAGATGGGTTGCGCGGTCGCATTAGCTAGTCTCGATGTCTTCGAGGAAGATGCTGTTTTACATTCCCTTCAGGAAAAAATCGAGGTCTTCAGGAATTGTCTGTCAGAGCTGAATCATCCGGTGCGCCAGATCGGGCTCATTGCAGGTGTCGATGTATCAGATGGACAGGCAGTCTGCCAAAGACTCCGTGAGAAGGGTATCCTCACTCGCCCGATCTTAAACACGGTCGTCCTCATGCCGCCTCTCTGCATCAGTATCGAGGATCTTAGGATGTTTATCCGCGCGCTCGGCGAGGTCGCAGAATAATCTTCGTTGTATCAGCGGTGGTAAGGCGTTCCTGCTTGGATCGTTCTGACACGGTAGAGTTGCTCGAGCAAGATGAGGAGTGCGTGCTCGTGTTGCAGTGTGAGTGCGGAGAGGCGAATGACTTTATCGGCGGCGCTGCGCATGTCTTTGGTGTGTCCGTCTGCCGGGCCGATAAGAAAGCTCACTTTCTTTGCTGATCCGTTGAGTTCGGCATTCTTGATGAAGCGTGTTATTTCATCTGTCGTCCAGTCCGTGCCTCGCTCATCTAGGACGATTCGATACGTGCCTTCGGAGGCTTCTAGTAATTGCTTCGTCGGGTCTTGTCCTTGTTTTAAATATGTTATCGTCACTCCGCCATAGCGTTTGAGGCGTTTCTCATATTCAGAGATTCCATCCCGCATGAAGGGGAGGGCCGGTTTGCCAAAGGCGTAGATCTGAAGTTTCATGCTGCGGTCTACCAGC
>CALFDI010000269.1 GCA_937952875.1 uncultured Verrucomicrobiales bacterium | reverse complement strand
TCGCAACCGCTCAAATAGAGCCATTTACCTCCATATCTATCAGGAGGCCAATTCAGCTTAGAAGTGCAAGTGAGACTTGAGTGGGAAAGACATCGTTTGGAGTGGCGTAATCGAGAGTCTTTCTTGGTCTTGAATTGAGGGGATTTATTTCAAGGGTGATCATTGACTCTATTTTTTCGACGTTCTTCGATGTTGATGCGGTGTTTGAGGGTGACCTTTAGCCTTTCTTACGTGTAGAAGACACCATGCCGAGTGAGTGCGTAGGAGAATTATTAGATTGGCAACTGCTAGGCAGTGGTGCTTGCGGAACGGTGCAGGCAGCCAGGAATGAGTCTGGGGACTGGTATGCGGTTAAGACTCTCGATTCTATGGCGATCAACCGTCGATTACTTGAGCGTATGACGGCACGTGCAGAAGAGAAGTGTGTGGAGGCTGGATTTGCCCCAGTTGTTCGTGCCGATTGGTCAGCTCGTCCTCCAGTTCTTATTTCTCCTTTGTATGCAGAGGTAGTGAAGGGAGATGGGGACGTGAATGACATCACACCTCGTTCTCTTCAGCGCCTACTCGCTGATCATATGCAGTCAGAGTCTTCGTGGCCTGTTGTGCGTAAGTTAGCGGACTCTCTAGCAGCCATGCACCGTCAGCGCCTAGCTCACGGGAATTTGAAGCCCGGGAATATTTTCTTCGATCATAATGAGAGGCTTTTACTTACAGACTGGGCGCAAGGAATGATGCCAGAAGTGCCTAATATGGGTTACAGTGATGCTCTTCTTTATGCTTCGCCTGAGCAGTTACGCGATCCTGCAGGCTACTTAGAAGAGAAAGGCTATCGCTGGGATGTTTATTCCTTCGGAACCATAGCATACCGCCTGCTCACTGGGGCATTTCCTCGCTGTGATGAGACATTTTTAAAAGCCTCACCGTCTCCTGGAGAAGACCGGAAAGAAGGGATCGATGCGGACTTAGAAAAGATTGCACGCAATCTTGAATTGAGCCCTTTGCGGCCATGGGGAGATGTGTCTCTTGATGCTCAGCGCAGACGAGTTCTCGAGAGGTGTCTAGCCCTTGATCCTCTCGAGCGTTATGCTGATTTAGAAGAAGTTGTATCCGTATTCGACGAGATTGATTATCTGGAAAATGCAGCTGAAGAGCGTGCCTCGTTCGAAGCCGAAGTTCAGGTCGATATGATGGCATTACGCGATGAGGTAGCGATCGCTCGAACAGCGAGGAAAAAGGCGCGTTCATTGTTAGGGCTCGTTTCATTAGTAGCTGTTGGGCTTGGCTGCGGTTGGGGCGCCACTGAATTATGGAGACGGCAACAGGGAGTGAGTTTCAAGCGCGAGATCGAAGCTCTCGTAGTTGAGCGAGATGCTGCTAAGATTTCAGAATTAGCAGCGCGTAAAGGGGAAACAGCAGCCGTTACAGAACTCGAAGCGACTCGCATCACATGGAACTCTCAGATTAGATCCTCTCGAGAGATTGGAGATACTCTCTTTCGGTGGGTGATAGAGCGCGGTTCGACTGCGCTCCCTACGCTAGAAGGCAGAAAAGAACGAGTTGCACGTTTAGTGACCTATTTTCAGTCTTTTATCAAAACGCACGGTGGCCTTGCTGATTGGCAAGAAGAGGTGAATCGTGCACGTCTGCAGCTCGCCGAATTATCCCTTGCAATGGGCGATGAGCAACAGGCTGAACAAGAGTTATCAAAAGCAATGGAGAGCGCTGGAGATGCTATAGACAGTGTGCGATTTTTCCGTGCACGTGCTTTACTTGGACTATTAAGCCATAAAAAAGGAGATAATGGACGGGCGCTTGAGTTTCTCGAACCCATTATAGAGCAAGAACCTCTTCAGACACGTGAAGTCTATCAGCTAAGAGTCGCAGCAGGTGTCGCACTTGCTCGCATTTATGCTGTTTCTGGTGATTATGAGAAATCACGTAATACGTATTCTGCGGTAATGAGTGACCTTGAGGCTCTCGGTCAAATCATGCCAGAGTTGTTAATGCCAAAGGCGAAATTAGCTCGCATGCAATTAGAAGAAGCCTTCGTGGCAGATGGGCAGGGAGAATTTTCGAATGCACTGTCACTGCGTAAAAAAGCAGCAGAAGGGCTTGCCGAGTTGGTCACAGCTCATCCGAGTTATACTCCGGGGCGTGTGGAACTAGCTGGAGTTCATCGCGCTCTAGCTGAAACTGCCCTTGTCTCAGGTGATCATGACACTACAGCGAGAGAGATCGCGTTAGCAAATCAACAGCTCTCTGCAATCACAGGGAAGACGAATGCTGCAGGTCTAGTAGAAGTAGCGGCTGTGCTAGGCACACACGCGATACTCCTTAGAGATAGAGGCGATCGCATGGGCGCTGGAGATAAGATTAGCCGTGCTATCACCCAAGTTGAAACAATCTTATCCGTTCATCCTCAACATGCCGAGGCTAGCTATAGAAAAGCGCAGCTCTTAATGATAAAAAGCTCAATGCTAGGTGATACCGGCGATCAAGCTGCTGAGCTAGAGTATGGAGCTGAATGTTATAAGCTCTTACAGTCTGTTGAAGAAAAAGCACCATGGCCGCCGATGCGTAAGCGCGCAGTGAAAAGAGAGATGGCCATAGCTGCGGGGAATCTTGGCCATGCAGCACTTCGCATGGGTGAGAAAGAGACTGCTCAGTCTTGGTTGTTAAAAGCGATAGACTGCTGGGAAAAGCTCAGTAAGGAGAACCCTAAAAACGAAGAATATAGTGAAGGGGCTCTTTGGGGGCGCAGTGAACTGGAGAAGTTGAACTGATTGGTATTAATAGCTTCCGCCTAGTGCGAGATGCAGGTCGATCCTGTTTTGAAGGCGTTGATTCTTGAGTGCGATCAGACTGGCGCGGGCGCCATTGACACGGCGTTGAGCCTCCAAGACTGAGAGAATGTTTCCTCCTTCGATGTAAGACCGCTCTGCAAAGCGTTCTGCGAGCGCCGCCTTATCAACCTCTGTAATGAGGAAAGCCTCCTGCTTAGACAATGATCTCTCAATGGCGAGAGCTGATTCGACTTCGCGAAATGCGAGAAGAGCGCTCTGTGCAAAGACCTCTAATGCAACTCGGTTACTCTCGAGCGCTTGTTGCGCTTGAGCAGAAAGTCTGCCTCCTGAGTAAATCGTCTGACTCAGACTTGCCGCGGCAGAGTATAAGAGAAAGTTCGGGTCTAGGAGCCGCGAAAATGCATTGCCTGGAGAGCTGTTTACCCCCGAGGTAAGGCTCAGGTTCGGCAAAAGGTTTTTCCGAGAGGCTTCGGCACGTTCATAGGAGGCGTAGACTGTAGCCCGTGCAGACACCAGATCTGGCCTACGTGCTAACAGTGCAGTAGGAAGACCAGCGGGAATTTTCTGAGAAAGTGTTGGGAGCTGAGGGGCTGCTTGAATTTCTGCAGCTGGATAGCGACCTAAGAGAATTTCTAAAGAGCGCGCAGCTTCATCACGATTGAGCTTCCGGGCAATCAATTCACGTTCTGCAGATGCGACATTGTTCCGGCCAAAGGCGATGTCTAGATCTCTGGCATCACCTGTTCCAGCTTTGTAATTTCGTTCTATTATGCGGAAGTTTTTCTTAAAAGATGCGAGAGTCGTCTCGGCTAATTCGACTTGTTGCTGCGCAGAAATAAGATTCAGGTATGATCGTGCCGTATTCGCCGCAAGAGAGAGCTTGGCTGATCTGAAATCGGCAACAGCAGATTCGAAATCATAGTAGGTCGCTTTTTCAATATTACGCAATCTCCCCCATAGATCGGGCTCCCAGCTTGCATTGAGAGAAAGGCTATAGCTCTCAGATGTTTCGTTACTAAATCCTGAGTAGTTCGCAGAAGAGCTGCCTGACGCAGTGACGCTAGGCAGGTTGTTTGCACGGCCTATGATGGAGCTTTGTCTGGCAGAGCGTAGTTGTGCTGCCGCTGCTTGTAATGTGTGATTATGCTTGAGCGCTTCAGTCACGAGGCGACTCAGGCGCACATCTTCTAATTCAGGTAACCAACTGCGCGTAATATGTGTGTTTTGTGAATTAGACGCTTCACGATATGTTTCTGGAATATTGAGAGAAATCTTCTTTTCAGGTAATGGTGTCTGAAGCCCTGCGCACGCTGTGAAAAGCACTGAACTGAAAAGAAGGAAACGCATAAAGAAAAGATCACCGTGTATACGGATATCGCTAGGGTTATTATTCAGGTAAATGGTATTTTTGTGTAAAAGCCAAGTGTTCCATTCTCCTTAAATGAACATGATACCTACCGGATAACGCCCTAATTCCAAGGCGCAATATCCATTCATAAGGTCTGAAACGAACGCTGAGATGAGGGAATCTGGGTCTGTTTTTAGAAATGAAGTTGCCGGAGGTGCCCATTAGTCGAGCGGAGCTAGCAAGTTTTCTAAAGTCTGAGTATCAAGATTAACTTTGCTTGTCTCTTTACTGAGTAACGCATCGACTAATTTTGATTTTTTCGCTTGGAGCTCAAGAATGCGCTCTTCTATTGAGCCTTCGCAGATGAGCTTATGCACGAAGACAGGATTTTTCTGACCAATGCGGTGAGCTCGATCAGTGGCTTGATTCTCAGCGGCAGGATTCCACCACGGGTCGTAGTGAATGACGGTATCTGCCGCTGTGAGATTGAGTCCAGTGCCGCCAGCTTTGAGTGAAATCAGAAAGACTGGAATTTGACCTGTTTGGAATTTTTCGACAGGCGTTTTACGGTTTCGTGTGGCGCCCGTAATTTTGACAAAAGGTATACTGTTCTGCTGCAGATGCTCCTCGATCATTTTGAGCATAGTCGTAAATTGGCTAAATATGAGAATACGACGGCCTTCTTCTATGAGTGTTTCGAGGAGTGTGACGAGAAAGTCTAACTTGGCAGATTCGGTAACCTTTTTCGCAATCTCTGTTTTGATCAGCTGTGGATGACAGCAAATTTGTCTTAACTTAAGAAGCGCATCTAACACCAGAATCTGAGAACGCGCTAGTCCCCGGTCTTCGATCGCATCTCGCACTCGTTTATCCATAGCAGTGCGGACGCTTTCATATAAATCCTGTTGCGGTTTAGTGAGCTTAACGCGATGAATGAGCACCGTTTTCGCTGGGAGTTCTTGAATGACTTGGTCCTTTGTGCGGCGAAGAATAAGGGGTGTGATGCGTGCGTTTAGAGACGTTTGAGCATCCGGATCTTGTTGGCGCTCGATGGGATTTTTATAGTGTTGGTTGAATGCGCTTTGAGTTCCTAGGAGGCCAGGCATGAGAAATCGTGAGAGAGACCACAGTTCCCCTAGATGATTCTCCATCGGCGTGCCTGAGAGACAGAGACGGTGCCGCGCGTTGAGTTGACTGGCTGTGATAGACACTTTGGCCTTCGGGTTTTTGATGTATTGAGCTTCATCCAATATGACCAGATGGTATTTTTTCTTTAAATGGATGGCCTCATCACGCTGTAACAGCGCATAAGATGTGATGACTAGATCATGCTTCGTGATTTTCTTAAAATGGTCTTTTCGTTCATTCCCGTGAAGCAGAAGAACTTTCAGATGAGGGGTAAACTTTTCCGCCTCACTGACCCAGTTTGGCACTACACTTGTAGGAGCTACTACGAGAATAGGACGTTTTTCCGTTCTTTTATTTTCGATCTCTGCAGCAATATGCGTGAGTGTCTGAATCGTTTTCCCAAGGCCCATATCATCTGCAAGGATTCCATGTAGATGGTGACGTGCTAGAAACTGAAGCCACTGAAAACCGTCTTTTTGGTAATCTCGAAGCGATGTTTTAACTGTTTTTGGAATGGGAACGGCTTTATGCGGTTCTCTTGAAGCAAGCTGCTGACCTAAGGCTCTGAGATCTGCCATAGTGCCTGTTGTGTCGAGCTGGAGATCGTCAGCGACGCGAGCAGCTTCCAGTCTATGAATCCCTTCATCAGGGCTATTAAATAGACTCTCTACAGAGCGCACGATGTGAAAGAATCGCTTCGCAGGTAAGTCGAAATACGTTTTCTTTACGGGATCTGTTAGAACAATACGTTCATCAGCTTTAATCTCATCGTCAGGTGGAATCGTCTTTGAGGTTTTTAAGAAATGCGCGATAAGATTGAGTAGCGATACTCGCTGTCCATCAGAGTTGACGATCCCTGAATCAAAGCGAAACCAATCAATCCCGCGCTCTTCATCTTCTGAGAAGTCTGAAAAGATTTCATCAGCAGTTATCACATTGAGTTCCGCAGAGTCTTCAATAGTGACATTCCAGCCGAGATCTTTTAACTGAGGGACAGCTGTTCTTATAAATTCGACCCAGAACGTATCCCAGTCACTAGGATCAGAGTCCGGAGCAAACGCTTCATTATATCCAGGAGTGATTTGGTCAGAGCTAAATTGATTATTGAGCGGAGAAATCCCCCACTCTCGCAATGCAGCAATCTTTTTAAGCTCCGCGGTCTCACTCCGTTCAATGATTTTTATCACCTCTGGAGTTATGATCTTTACTGTCGGTTGCCGTGCTCCTAATTTTACTGTATGTTCAGCATAGAGAAAGCTGATTTCAGCGACTATTTGAGGGGGCAGGACCGTTCGTGAGACACCTCCGAACGTTTCAATTTTGACGTGAGAAATAGCTGTTTGGCGGCTCAATGTCAGTTGAGGTAGTGGGCCTGAGTGAGAGACTATTTCTTCTGGTAAAGTGAGTGGACGGGGAATTGTGACGGGGATGCCAAGGTTCTCCATTTTTTGGCAGAGTGCGCCAGCTTCAGCTGCAGCGACACTCGGCCCTTTTGGCCAGATGGATAGAATGTGAGGCGGAAGGCCGTCTGGAGTTTCTACTTTTCCAACGACGCCTTTTTTACTGTTAAGATAGTAATTTACTTTAAGAGGATGAATCTGAACATCTAAGGCATCGTCCCCCAGTGTCGGTTTATATAGTCCTGATGGAGTCGCTTCCCATGATGGACTCACGTGTAGCGAAGGCCCTTCTCTTAGAGGTGATATTGGGCGTCTTCTTTCAAATTCTTCATCACTATAAAGTCGTCCCGTTTGAAGTAGTTTTTCTAACAAATCTGTGAAGTCAGCCGTGAGTATTCCTTCCCAGTATTCGATGTGTTCTGGGAGCTTGTAGATAATAGCAAACGCATTTTCGTAATCCCCTTCTTGAAAATACGCGGGCGTCTTATGCTTTATACTAGGTATAAAGTAGTCATTATCTACATAAACATCGCCATTCTTATTCTGTTTTGTCTTCCCTAAACGCAGCGTTAGCGTTCCATCAGTATGTGATGAGAGAATATACGCGAGCGCATATGCCTGCCTAACTGGCTTTTTCTTTGCCTTAGCCTCATCTTTCTTAGAAATGCTAACTGCGATATCATTCAGCCAATTTGATACGACATTATCGGGCGCCGTTTGCTCAGCATCTAGAGATTGTAATGCTTCTTCTAGCGTGCATAGCACTGCAACAGCATGTTTACAGAATGATCCGACAGGGCATGAACAGACTGAAAAAATGTCATAGCCTCTATGATTTTTGAGCAGGCTGACCCGGGTAGCATAAGGCTTCTTCCGATTGCCTTGCACCATCCCTTCTATACTAAAGCTGTCGCTTAACGCCGTCACATCTAGGGCTGAAACAAGACTGTCCGTGTAAATGAGTTCGCCTCGATGGAGAGTCGCATTCGAATAGATGCGCTCCCAGCGTTGAGAAACGATGTAATTAATAGCATCTAGATCATTTAAAAAATTCTCTAACCCTCTGTGAGACATGTGGTTTAAGTAATGACGTTGCAAGTGAGAGGCAAGAGGCTTTCTTGATCAATTTTGATAGCGTTTCCTGTAGTTACGAGGCGTCATTCCTGTTTCTCGTTTGAAGAGTTTAGCGAGTTGGCTTTGATCGTAAAAGCCACAATTGACCGCGATGTCACCGAGTGAGGTGTTGGTGTGCGAGAGAGCCGTGCGCGCAGCATTGATTCTTGTTCGAAGAACAAATTGTGAGGGAGGAATGCCGAATAATGTTTTGAAGCGTCGATTGAACTGACTGACAGAAAGATTCACTTTGTGAGCGAGATCCGTTGAGGAAATCGTTTCGTCGTAGTGATTGAGGACATGGTCGATCGCTTTGCTTAGACCTGTGTAGCTGTCTTGAAGGTGAGCGGCACCTTTTAATGGGCGCATGATGCCAGCTAGACCAATGACTGAGCCGTCAGAATCAAAGAGTGGAATTTTCGTCGATATGAACCAATGCTGGTCACCCAAATAATCATAAACTAACCAGATCTGTTCAGGGATCGCTTCGCCCTTCGACATGACCCGTTCGTCTTCAGCTGTATAGGCGCTGGCCATGAGAGGAGGATGAATGTCATAATCCGTCTTACCTATAATATCGTCAGGCGTTTCAAATCCATTCCTTAGAGCAGATGCCTTATTGACTAGCATGAACTGACTCTCCGTATTCTTGATGTAGAGGTGAGCATCTGGCAGCCAATCAAAGAGTGTAAGAATTTGCGAAATAGAGGCAATTTTTTGGAGGAAATCGTTTTGAATGGCTTGTCCCTGCATGCGCAGATAATACAAAAACTAGCTCATGTAATCCAATACATTTAGTCAACCTATGGTAAGATACTACTCATGTATCGTTGGACTGCAGTGTTCTTTTTCTTCATAGTGACGTCATCCCTTTCGGCAGAGGAGATTAGTTACAATCGTGATGTGAGACCGATCCTCTCGGAGAATTGCTTTCTCTGTCACGGTTTTGATAAAGATAAACGAGAAGGAGATTTACGTCTCGATACCTTTGGAGGTGCGACTGAAAAGCGTGACGGGCTCTCAGCTATCGTTCCCGGTAAGCCGAATGAGAGTAATCTCATCAAAAGAATCTTCACGACTGATGAGGCAAAGCTTATGCCTCCCTCTGATTCCGCATACTTTCTGACGGATAAGCAAAAAGAGACACTCACAAAGTGGATAGAGCAAGGGGCTCAATATGATGAACATTGGGCGTTTAAAGAGCTAAAGAGGCCCACGCGTCCAGACAGCAAACTCCATCCGGTTGACTCTTTCCTCAAACAAACGTGGGAGAATACCGCTACTACTAAAGTGGAAAAAGCTGACCCTCGATCATTACTACGACGCCTTTCGTATGACCTGCGAGGCCTTCCTCCGACCTTCGATGAAGTTTCTCAGTTTGAGAAAAATCCAACAAAAGAGCAGTATTTGAGCTTTGTCGATAAATGGATCACCTCACTCGAACATGCTGAACATCAAGGTCTACTATGGCTAGATCTAGTGCGCTGGGCAGATTCGAATGGCATGGTATCAGATGAGCCCATTGCATCTGGCCCATTTCGGAAATATGTCATCGAGGCCTTTCAGAATAATATGCCTTTTGATCAATTCACCAGAGAGCAATTGGCTGGTGATTTAGTAGAAGAAGTCACTGACCAGACACTCACTGCATCTGCATATAATCGCCTAGTTAAGACGAATTGTGAGGCAGGAGTGATCGAGAAAGAAGCTCTATACGCTTTAAAAGGAGAGCATGTGCGCGCTGTTGGCACCGTTTGGTTAGGTCTGACTACTGGCTGTGCTGAGTGTCATGACCATAAGTATGATCCGATCACAGCTAAGGATTATTATTCTCTCGCTGCGTTTTTCGATGATTTGCAAGAGGCTGGTGTTTATCAACCGGGAGATCGACGTGTCCCCCTTCATTATATTCACGAGAGTCCTAGTAAATCACAAAAGGAAATGTCTCTCGTGAGTCAAATTGATCAGGTCCAAAGTGAACTCTACGATCAAAAAATCGATACTGAAAAACTCGCAATTTGGTCAAAAGATATCCTGAAGGAGTCTAAAGTTCAAAAAAAGAAAAAAGGGCGCGTAGATTGGCCATGGTTTCCTATTGAGCTACCCGTAACACACATTCAGCAGGGAGATTTTGAACAAACAGAAAATGGCAGAAAAGTCGTAGCTCAATCGCCAGGCCTTACTCGACACCTCGCTGGAGAAAGCTTGAGTGTAGGCGTTCAGGGAAAAAATCATGCCTTCTACACTGAGGCATTTATTGACCCAGAAGATCCACCTACGGCAATTGGCTTTCAAGTGATCCATGGAGCATACCGCCGGATGGGGTGGCTCAAGGAGCACGTTCTTACTTACTATTGGGGCCCTAAGGATGATGCCGCATTTCTCAGTAATGCCCCTTGGCTATCAAAAAAGAAGCTCGTCCACATGGGAGAATTGCCAGAGGTTGGGAAAATGGTCCGGCTAGAAGTGCCGAGAGCTAAGTTCGCAAAATCCAAGTATGTGCCTCAAGCAATGGCATGGCTACAGTCCAAAGGCACAGTCACATGGGGCGAATCTGGGTATGTGACGGATCACGGCACGGCCTTTAATAATCGAATGGCTGAATCAGTGATCCGGTATTTTTGGGAGCTTCCACTCAACCGTGATGACCGAGAAGATCTTCCTACTATGCTCGTGAATTCACTTCGTAAAAAAGAAGAAGACCGGAGGTGGATTCATACCCATACTATAGAAACCGCATTTCGTGAGCATATGCGGCCTGATCTCGTGAAGCGTCTCACAGCTCTTTATAAAGAGGCTTATCTACATCGTTTAGGTGCGACAGAGACCCTCGTAAGCAAGGCTGATAAGCCAAAAGTGACACATGTGCTGAATCGTGGGAGCTTTATGGAAGAAGTGGGTGAGCCCGTCGAACCAGCGATTCCTGAGATCTTTGGAACACTGGAAAAAGGGCGTAGGCTAACACGTCTCGACCTAGCGAACTGGATTGTCTCACGAGATAACCCGCTGACGGCACGAGTATGGGTGAATCGTCTATGGCATCAGTTCTATGGCCGTGGCATTAGCGAGACTCTGGAAGATTCAGGGAATCAAGGCGATTGGCCGTCACATTTAAGCCTGTTAGACTGGCTAGCTATGGAGTTCGTAGAGAGTGGCTGGGATATGCGCCATATGATACGACTCATGGTGACATCTGATGCGTATCAAATATCTTCCGTAGCGACTAAAGAATCAGTAGATATTGATCCGACAAATCGTTTGCATGCTCGCCAGGGGCGTTCTCGCCTCACTGGCGAAGAGATCCGTGATACGGCCTTGAGCGCGGCAGGCCTTATTGATTATACGAAGGAGATCCCATCGGAATCATTTTATCCATATCAGCCGGATGCCTACTGGGTGAAGTCGAATAAGATCATGTATGGCTCCCGTTATCTGACGTGGGATACTTCGACTGGAGCTGGCCAGTATCAGCGTTCCTTATACACATTTTGGAAACGTCAGAACATTCATCCTGCTATGTTAGCCTTTGATGCGCCGACACGCCAAGAGTGTGTTCCCGGTCGCACAGTGACAAATACACCAGCTCAGGCTCTTGCTCTACTCAATGATCCGCAGTTCGTGGAGGCTGCGAGAAATCTCGCATCGCGTATACTGACTGAATCAGACGAACAGAATCGTATCGAAACCCTCTATAAAATTGTCCTCCAACGGCTACCATCTGATGAGGAAAAGAACATCCTTCAGAGTGCCTACACTGCTGCCATTCAGCGCTTTTCTGATCACCCCAAAGAAGCTCAAGATCTTCTCAGCATCGGGCTCTCACCACGCAGTGATCTTGATCCGATAGAGCATGCTGCATGGACTGCGACTTGCCGCATTCTTCTTAACCTTCACGAATTCATTACACGTCCATGAGTCATTTACATACGCGCCGCGACTTTTTCGCTAAATCATCTACGGCCCTAGCAGGCACGGCATTTGGGTCATTGCTCATTCAAGATGGACTCGCCTCACAGACACAGCTTTCGCATCATGCTCCTCAGGCGAAACGCGTCATCTACCTTTATATGGCAGGTGGTCCGTCACAGTTTGAAACCTTCGATGATAAACAGGAACTACGGAACCAACATAATAAGCCACTTCCTAAGGAGCTGACGAAAGGGGTGAAACTCGCCTTTCTCCAGCATGATGAATTGAAGTGTTTTGGCTCCGAAATCGCGTTTAAAAAATGTGGTGAATCTGGCCAAGAAATCTCTGATCTTTTCCCTAATATTCAGACTGTGGCTGATGACATCTGTATCATTAGGACTCAGCAGACGGATCAGGTGAATCATGATCCCGCTCACGCCTTTATGAATACAGGCACAGCCATCGCTGGGCGCCCGAGCATGGGCTCTTGGGTGACCTACGGATTAGGCCGAGTAGCAGATGACTTACCAGCATTTGTCGTCATGCGATCAGGTCCTGAAGGGCAGCCCGTCCCGCAGACAGCCTGGAATGCAGGCTTTCTTCCAGGGAAGCATTCAGGTGTAGAATTTTACTCAAAAGGAATGCCGTTGAACTATCTTAGCTCACCAAATGGCATTGCACGCGCGACACAGCGTAAGTCTCTGGATGCCTTGAGCCAGCTCAACACACTCCATCATAAAACAGTCGCTGACCCTGAAATCATGACTCGCCTTGCTCAATATGAGCTGGCTTATAAAATGCAGGCGAGTGTGCCAGATCTCGCGGACTTTAAAGGAGAGAGCCAACCGATAAAAAATCTCTATGGAGTAGGCGATAAGCCTGACGGTAGTTTTGCCTCGAACTGTCTAATGGCGCGCCGCATGGCAGAACGCGGAGTTAGATTCATCCAGCTATATCATACAGGGTGGGACCATCATGGAGCTGTTGTGAAAAATATGAAAAAGAGCACACAGCAAGTTGATCAAGGCGTCGCGGCTTTGATCAAAGATCTGAAACAGCGCGGTATGCTAGAAGATACGCTCGTGATATGGGGAGGTGAGTTCGGCCGCACACCGATGTCACAAGGCTCCGGTCGAGATCATCATACAAAGTCTGGTTCTATGTTCATGGCAGGAGGTGGTGTGAAAGGCGGCATCACATATGGAGAGACTGATCCATTTGGATTTACTGCTGTGAAGGATCCCTTCCATGTGCATGATTTTCATGCGACGGCCTTACATCTGTTAGGTATCGAACATAAGAAACTCGTATATAAATATAAGGGCCGAAATTTCCGATTAACCGATGTGCACGGTCACGTCGTGAATAAAATTTTAGTATAAAAGACGTAGATCATGAATCGTAGACAATGGATGAAAACTGCAGGTTTAGCTGCTCCGCTTATTTTGACTTCACAGAAGTCTGCTGACGAGCCAGTCATACTAGGCCATGGCGACTTTAAATATCGACTAAATAAGAACTGGTCACAGGCAGATCATACAAAAGTCCCAGTGAAAAACTGCCATGAGATGATTCATTCCGCTGATGGGCGCTTATTTCTTCTGACGGATGTCAAAAAGAACAATCTGTTAATTTACGAGAAATCTGGTATTTTAACAGATTCATGGACCTTAGGGATGAGAGGTGCTCACGGACTCACTTATGACAATCGAGACGGCGAAGAAAGCCTCTGGGTAACTGATACTGGTGGAAAAATCGTAAAAACCGATCTCGAAGGGAAAGTCCTTCAAACACTCCCTCGCAAAGGAAAAGAGGTTCCAACAAATCCTACAGAAACATGTATCGGGCCAGATGGATCTATCTACGTCATTGATGGATACGGCACTCAGTATATTTATAAATACAGTGCGGATGGAACTTACCTGAAACGTTTTGGAGGTAAGAGCACTCAACCAGTCAATCAGGGGAAATTTATACAAGCCCATGGAATAGCACTTGATACCAGAGGGGCTGAACCTCTACTCGTGTGCACAGCACGGATTCGAAATGAATTTTGCTGGTTTGATCTAGAGGGAAATCATGTGAAAACCGTCTATCTTCCAGGTGCGTATATGAGTCGCCCTGTGATTAAGGGAGATGAGCTGTATTCAGGTATTTGCTTCGGATTTAAAAAGAACGACTATCGTATGTGGCAGGGCCAAGGATTCGTCATGATTCTTGATAAAAATGATCGTGTGATCTCATGCCCAGGAGCTGCAGCCCCCGAATATAAGCAGGGGCAACTGCAAGCGATGATGAAGCAAGATGATGCCTTCAATAATGTCCACGACGTCTGCGTGGATGATGAAGGTGATCTTTATGCATGCCAGTGGAATTCCGGTCGTGTGCCTCCCTACAAATTAGAGAGAATCTAGATCGATCAGAGTCTGGCTACAGCTTGAGAGCCGAGAACGGAGGCGGATTTACTCGCTTTCGTTCGCAAGCCTCTCAGCTTCAAGTTCTTTCTCGAACTCTTGCTCTTCCTCTGTCAGAGCGTCCCAGCGAGCCTTTTCAGCGGCTTCTTCTTCAGCGATTCGAGCAGCTTCTAGTTCAGCCTCTTTCTTCTCTAGCCTAGCAGCTTCGCGAGCGAGACGCTTATCGAGCTTCTTCTGCTCACGCTCTCTTCTTTTGTAGTCTTTGCTTGGTGTAAATGCCATTGGATTCCTTTCTCTAGTCATTTACTAAGAAGTAAATGACGGTTTTTCGCCCTTTTCGGGGCTGGGGGAGTGAGTCCATATAATGAGAATGACTGAAGGGATAGACCTTTTATCATTTTTTTACTAAAATGGCCAACTTACTGCGAACATAGTTTTGAAAGCCTTTATCATGGTGGTATTCGGCTACTTGAAGTATTTTGCACTAGGATATCATTGTTGAAGTTCACTGGAGTGTCCTCCATTATCTGCGTATGCCATCGATTGCACCAGATCAGTTATCCGAGTTCGGCGCGACAGGGATTATGATATTAGTCGCATCTCTTTTTGGACTTTTGGCGATCCTTAAAGGAATTGCGCGGCTAGTCTGCACTTTGGCGGCAGGCGCTGTTGCATCAGGTGCAGGTTATCTAGCTCACCAGAATAGTGATCTTTTTTTAGAGAAGCTAGGGTTAGACGCTCAACCATGGATGGCCTATATCGTTGCCAGCCTTGCTGGGATTGGATCCGTTTTTGCGGTCCGCTCCTTCTTCCGGACATTCTTTTTTAAAGACAGCGACGAAGGGAAAAAGCACTTTGGCCTAAAGGCTGGCTTCATTGGCTTAGTCGTTGGCTGTATTGCTGTGTTTTCCGGTATGACGGGCATTCGATATGCAGATGGAATTGAGCAACTCAGTGAATTTAAAAAGAAATTGAATGGCGAAGAAAGCGATGGCTCCTTGGTTTCAAAAGCCAGAGACTTCTTCGAATCATCTCAGGTCGGGAAACTGTTAGCTAAATTAGACTTCATTAATGACTCTGAGAAAATCAAAGCAGCGAAGCTTCTTCTCGCTCAGAAATTAAAAGGAGAGAAAGCTGCTCCAGGTAGTATGGAAAACCCTCTCATAGCCGAGGTGGTGAGTGCGGATGAAGTCCAGAAAGACATCGACGCAGAAGATTTCACAGCTCTGCTTAACTCAGATGCAGTGCAGAAGCTGCTCTCTGATCCGAAGATGCGAGAGAAATTGAAAGAGATAGATCTCGATTCCTTCATCGAGGGAGAGAGTGCTTGGGCTGATTTGTTAAATTAGAAAATCATTCTCTATGCTTGCACTTCTCTGAATTTTTTACAGTTTTGTATAAGCTAGATAGCTAATATAACCCATTTATTTTATTATGTTTGAACTCTACAAAAGCGAAAAAACACAAAAATTCCATTTCCGCCTAAAAGCTGGCAACGGTGAAATCATACTCACAGGGCAAGGCTACAAAGATAAAGCAGGATGCGAAAACGGTATAGCCTCGGTTGGAAAAAATGCTGGCGACGAAAGTAACTTTGAAATTAAAGATTCAAATGATGGCAAAAAATACTTTGTCCTAAAAGCTGGCAACGGTCAGATCATTGGTCAAAGCCAAATG
>CALFDI010000268.1 GCA_937952875.1 uncultured Verrucomicrobiales bacterium | reverse complement strand
AAAAGATCAATCACCTCCCCCTACAGTTCGGACACCGTAAATGCAATAACCTCGTCCCTCTTCTTCTGGCACGAGCAGGTGACAAGACTGTCGTTCTCGAAGGCGTGCGTATAGACAATACCAGCGATGAACGTATGCTCTCGCGAGCTATTAACATCGTCAACTCGTCAATTAATTGGGGGCTCCCTTGGCAGAAGAACATCGGGGCTTTCGCCCAGATCATGCTAAAAAATCCGCGCTTTCTCTTTCAGACTCTGACCTATGCAATCGGTCGTATGTGGAGCGATCGGAAAAAAATCTTCGCAGTTATTAAACTCGGAATAACGCAAAAACAGATCCCGCAGCTCTCCCCTTTTCTTTTCATTATTCACAACTTCATGTCGCCTGGAGATCTCTTAACCCAAGAGGGCAAAGATAGGCTTGAAGCCTGTATATTTAAAGTTCCCGTCGATGGAAAAATGATCTCCATGTGTGAGATGAATGCTAATGGCATCCGAGCCAAACTCGATCGCCTCCAAATTAACGCGACCAAGAAGAAGGATGTCGCCACTACTGCCTGTTAAGCGACCAATCATACTCAAGGTAGCTAAGACCGTAACCATTCTCTCTTGCAGATATTAATTCATCTTTAGAGCTATAGTAATTCGCCACATAATCTAGAACCGATTGTTCATCTGTCTGAAAGTCTTCAGCATACCAATCAAAGATAGAAGAGATACGAATCTCCTTCGCCTCGTGGTCGATCTGCAATCCCTTTGGCGAATTAATAAAGGCCCGCGCCTGACGATCCAGCTGCTTATTTAAATGACGAGCTGAATAAGGCTCCTGAGACAGATCTGGACATCCGATCGACGCACAGTTCAGCGCAAAGTGTAAACGCGGATCATCGAATCTTTTACGAATCACATTATTCTCAAGAGCATAGAGACTATGTGACTGACCTCCAAAAACAAACTTCTGCGCTGCGAAAAAACCACCTCCAGGGATCAGGGAGTAGAGAGAAAATGGCTTAAAATCTTGAACTGAATTAATCGGGTAAGCTTTTACCACACCGTAGATTGTCGCGATATTATAAGCATTGAGCCAGTAGGCAAAGGCCTCATCGCTCGAGGAAAAGTCACTCGGATGAGAATCCGGAGAACGCTCTGTAATCTGAGTATACGCCTTTTCCAAAAGCTCAGGATTTCTCACCAGAGCATCATAATCCACGAGGGACTCATCATTGACGATCTCTCGATACAGACGTGACTGCACTGATTCATCTGAGACTCTTACCACCGCATCAGTTCTCATGATACCCGTGCGCACTGTGGACGAGCAGCTCACCGTCAACGCTGAGAGCACGATACCACACGATAGAGCAAGAAAAGGCTTCATGCGAATAAGAGCCGCTAGCAGGCACTGTATTCACAGGAATTTTCTCACTAAGCTATTCTCCGTTTCCGCCGATCTCTTTACCTAGCTGACTCAGGAAGCATTTTAAAAATTCCGTGCGCTCTGCAGCGAGATTTTTTCCAGAATCCGTCTTCATCGTTCCTTCTAACGTCAGTAGCTTTTTATAAAAATGATCGATGCAATAAGCGCCATCATCAGGCTCTCGACTATCACAGAACGGATCATCCAGAGAATACAACTGAGACCCCATATACCCGCCTAGCATAAGGCATCGGCTAAGCCCGACAGCGCCTATCGCGTCCAGTCGATCCGCATCTTGTAGGACCTTTGCCTCCAGAGTCTTTGTCTCAATATCCGCTGAGAAGCTGTGCGCATGAATCGAGTGATGAATCGCGTCTAAATACTCCTCTGGATATGCCCATTCGCGTAAGAGAGTCACAGCATGATCAGCTGCCATAAGGGACGCTTGAGACCTCTGAGGAGAGCTTTTTTCCACATGAACACAATCATGTAACCAAGCTGCAGGCAGCACGATTTCTAAGCTCAACTGCTCCTGCCCAGCGAGTTCTCGGGCAGTAATGACGACGCGCTCGATGTGCTGCCGATCATGCGCAGGATCACCTTTTGCCTCTTCCATGAGCCAGTGTCTAAAAATGGCTGTCCACTTCTGATCATCTGCAGAGTTTGCCTTCATGAATTGAGTCTTTCTCCGAAGCGCCGTAGTGGCGACAGTAAAGTCATCGATGGCGGGCGAAAATAAGAGCAATTTTCCACAAGTTCGCTGTTGGAAGTTCTGGCAGACAAGGGCAGTCTGTCCCGCATGTCCACAGTTGCCATCGTAGGCCGTCCAAATGTCGGTAAATCAGCCATCTTCAATCGCTTGGCTGGGCGGCAGATCGCCATCGTGCATGATCAGCCCGGTGTTACCCGCGATCGCATCTCTGCTCCCTGCCCGCTCACGTCTCCGCAATGCACATTGATCGATACTGGCGGAATCGGCTCGAAGCTCGATGATGGCTTTACTGAACAAGTCGCTGTCGAAGCTGATATTGCCATAGCATCCGCTGATATCATACTTTTTGTCGTCGATGCACGTGATGGCATCACATTTGTCGATGAGGAATTATCGACCCTGCTGCGATCAGCATCACAGAAAGTGACTCTCATTTTAAATAAAGCCGATGACGCAAAGCAAGAAAGCTCAGCATCTGAGTTTACCCGTTTAGGCTTTGGAATGCCTCTAGCCACTTCGGCAGCTCATGGCCGGGGCTTCGATGCATTAGTAGACCATTTGAACGAGAAGCTGGCGACCTTACAGCAAGACGAAGAGGCTGAAGCCGAAGAAGCGCTCGCTGAAGTCAAAAAAGGCATGAAGGTCTCCATGGTCGGGAAACCGAACGTCGGGAAATCTTCTCTCATCAATG
>CALFDI010000267.1 GCA_937952875.1 uncultured Verrucomicrobiales bacterium | reverse complement strand
TTTTGTAGCAGTTGGATCATTGCCAGGCATCCACTGTGTGACTTTAAGGTTCTCGAGGGTTTCTAGTAGTTTATTCGCGCGTGGTATGATGAGGCGAGATGTTGAGTCTTCTAACCCTTCGAATGCATCCCACTTTTCAGTAATGAAGTCGTAAGTGAGACTTACGTCTTTAAAGTTTTTCCGTCGGATTAAGATACCTTTAGTGTCGACACGACTGAAGCTCCACGGTCGGAGATCTTTCCACTTGGCGCGGACTGTTGCGATTTTATTAAAGCTCTCCTCACTGATCTCATACACGTAGGGCTGGCCATCTCTCATGGCGTGAATTTTTCCGTCTGCGGATCGGCCAAATTTGAGGAGTAGCCCCTTTCCATCAAAGGCCATAATCGTCATGGAGAGAATGGGTTGATCGAGCCCATATGGCGCAAGGTCTACTGCGGCATCTTTAGTGAAGCCAGCGACGTCATCTTTCACGAGAGCGGAAAATAGCCCGAAGACTGTGAAGTCATTGACTGGTCGGAGGCTCCCTTCTTCAAAGATGTGCCACACTTGCCGAGGTGTTTGTCGCGTGAGGAGGATCTCATCAGTCTCGGGGCCTGTCAGTTTGATCGATTGTAGTGCTGGTGGTGAGAGGGCTGTTAGTTTTTTGAAGCGCAGTTCATTAAGACTTATCGGGAGTGATGACACTCCAGGACTTGAAATTGTGCTGTTCAATGGGAGGGTGAAAGTAAGGTCTCGATCGCTGACTGTTGCGTTAGTGGTGTTGCTATCTGCTTCGTTTTGAAAAATGCTGAGAACTGTTTCTTCAGTATTTCCATGTGATGAGAGTGCGATTTTGACAGTCGCTGAGTCTACGGGTGGTGTGCTGGTTGAGGCTGTTATGCTATTTGCTTTTAGCTTGAAGAGTTGCTGGACGAGTGACTTTACAGCATTAGCGTCAGTCTTGAGCTTGAGTGGCTTTACGATGGTCCATGGCTGGGAGAGGTTTGGACGGCTGAGTAAGATTTCTGATTGCTCATTTGTGATGCGTATATTGGTGAGAGCATTCGGTAAAAAGAAGAAGGGGCGAGGGTCTCGCAAGCTGTCGAAACTCTCGGCAAATAGCTCATGGATATTCCCTGTCGGGTCTGAGCAGATGTAGACTGTGTTTTTAAGTGGTTGGTGATTATGGCGGATGTAGACAGAAGGTGTTTTCGTGACTGTGTTAGACTCTTTCTCGACTTGGACATCGACGATGGGTGTTCTACGTCCGATCAAGTATCTTGAGAGACGTTTGCCATTCTGATCGCTAAGTTCCACTTCGATCCTCTGTGGGCCGAGACCGAGATCTGTTGGCTCGACTTCATCGCGAGGGAAGGAGTCTAGAACTTTCGAGTTGAGGGTGAAGTCGATGAGCTTAGAGAGGCGAAGTGCATCTGCGCGATCAGTTTTCTCTCCTGCTGCCGTTTCAATCTGCCACCCAATGTCTGCGCGACGGAGTGTGACCTCTTCGCCACTGGGGCGTGAGAGCTGGATAGTGGCGACTTCTGCCTGTGAGAAGGATGCGATGGCTGACCCTAGCGGTCGCTTACGAGAGCCGAGCCAAGATTTATCCTCGTCGCTCCCAGTCATCTCTGTGAAGGCAGCTGTCACGAGGACGGCTGCGAGCACTGCTAAAATAAGTGTGATGAGAATGCGCATGGTGTGACTAGCGGCGTCGTATATTCCAGACGAATGCAGCGATCAGTAGTGCGATGGCTGGCATTAGGAATAGTGTGATGCGTGTGATGAAGGAAATCTCGCTACTGAGGAATGTCATGCGGCGCACACTGATCTTTTTCGGAGCGATGCCGATGAGTTCCTCTCTGCCGAGTAGCCAGTTGGCAGATGCATTAATGAAGTCGAGATTTTCATCTCTTACTTTTTGTGGATCGAGGAAGTCGGATGTAGACATGACGATCATTTTAGAAATGTCATCAGCGAGGGCGTCATCGTTCGCATTCCCCTGAATAACGGCAGCAGCGAGATAGGCCGGTGCTGCAATATCTGAACTTGGATCGTAGCTGGGCTCAGGTGACTCATAGTCTGACTCGCCCCAGAATTGATCAGTGGCCTGAATGAGAGGGATGGCTGAGATACGGCGATTGACCAGGTCCGAGGCATTCTCGCGAATATCTAAGCTCGAAGAGCGTCCATCGAAGCTGGTGCTGCGACCTGCCAGAGCAGAGTTCACTTCAGGTCCCACTGTGAATGTGCCGCGAACGGTGTTTATAGTTCTTCCGTTATTAACTGTGATCACTCGATCATTTCTCGGTGTGACACCGTAGTCTCGGAGGAATGTCCGAAGATTATCCGGACGAGACCCTGCGCTAAACATGATGAAGAGAGAGGCGCGTGGCTGAGCCCAGTAGGTCTTCAAAATGTCCATCTCTCGAGAGTCCAGATCGCTTTCAGGTGCTATGATGGCGACTCCATCTGCATCGGCGGGGATACTGGTGAGGTCTGCTATCTTGACAGGTGTCAGCGCGATATTCTGGTAGTAGAGCGATTTGGCAATCGTCTCCCATGGAGAGGTGCCGCTCGCTGTTTTCTGATCGCTCTTATCTGCGAGGTAGTAGATTTTTCGGACTTTACCTTCGACCGAGCTAAGGATGGCAGATGTGATAGCATCTTCGTCTTGCCATGCATCAAGGTCTCGTCCTGTTGCAGAGTTCACCGAGAAGAGAGCGAGATCTTCAGCCTGGAGGAATCTGACATGGGAAGAAAGCTGCAGCTGAGTCCTATCGTTCGCCTCAGCCCCGAGACCAGCGATTCCTTCTGGTTGAGCTACGGGGACTTCGTTAAAGACGGCTTCATCTCCACTGCGGCCATCGACGATGATGAGTCCTGCTTGGGTGAATTCGATTCGGTATTGATTCGCAAGTTCTTCTGCACGATCTGAGCTGCGACCTGGATCGATGATTTCAATGTCTACCTTTCCGTCTGCTCTGCGCCTGTATTCCTCTAGAACGGTCTTTAATCGTGAATGGAATGGGTGACTACGTGGGTAGGCGAGAATGATACGAACCGGCTCGGTGCGAGATGTCAGGAGGTCATTTTCAAGAACCTTCAGAGTCTGATCAGAAAGGCTGTATGAGGTGGTTTCTGTGAGATCTTTACGAGCGTATCTTTGGCAGCTGAGAAAGTTCGCCGCGACGACTACGATGATAAAGAGGAGAATCTGAATCAGATGAACAAGATTCAGTGACAGCTGGCTACGGGATTTCGCGGGGGAGTTCGACACGGTGAAAGGTGACTAGGTGAACAAAAAAGGGCGGAGTTGATTAGTTTTTCCAACGGCGGTAGTCCACGATGTGGTGCGTCAGGAAGAGTGTAAATGCGGTAAAAGAGAGGTAATACACAACAGGGCGCGTATC
>CALFDI010000266.1 GCA_937952875.1 uncultured Verrucomicrobiales bacterium | reverse complement strand
ATGGACTGAGTGAGGGGAACTTACCCATCGAGCCACATGGACTTATATCGATTAAGAAAGAGCACAATCGCGGCTTGTTTCTCATGACTTACGATCGTCCAGAGCAGTTTATTCTAAATGAGCTTTTCCGGCCGATCGCACCTCTCTACGTTGTTTCTGGTATAGAAGCTCCAGATGAGCCTCTTGCCGCTCTCTCGCGTGTGGAAAATTTCCAAGAACAAGCGGTTCGCTCTCGCGTCTTTTTCCGTAAGACAGAAGATGGATTGAAGGTCGATTGGGATACTTACGTTCAGACTCGATTCAGATTATTGAAGAAATTCATCGATAATCCATCGCCTGGCAAATCCGAAGTTTTTCGTGTTTTAATCAGCGAAGAGGTTACGGAGAAAAAGAGTGAAAAACGAAGAGGCCTTCGGACATATAAACTGGCAGATTCCGCACACTTGGAAGACTTCGTTCAAGTGAAGATGCCTGAGAGTTCACTTATTGCTCAGCATATCCAAGAGCTTCTTCCTGAGGCATATGCTAATGCACTGCAACCGGAAGGGAAGTTAGCGACTGTGGAAATTACATGGTCTGACGAGCGAATCCCTCAGCCTGTTCTCAGTCGTTTTATCTGCTGGGAGTTTTATGGTCTGGGGAATTTGGAAGCTGATAATATTGTGAATTCTCGTTAGGGTAATACTGATTTTTTAGTGTTTGTGATCCTTGTCGTGATCGTGGTCGTGGCCATGGTGGTGATCACAGGTGCACGCATACTCTTTGTAGTCGCATGTGGGGCAGTCAGTGAGGTTCATTTGTAAGCGCAGAGTTTTAAACTTAGCGTCAGGAGTGATTTTAATGCGAATCACTGCGGGAAAGTTTTTGCTATCTGGCAATGTCTGTTCTGAAAGGAATCCAGTTTCCGTTTTAATAAAACTCAATTTCGTTGGTTGGCTACGCTCGCCGCAGATGATGCTGATCGTTTGTTCTGCTGGTGGAATGGCTGTTAGCTTTTCATTGAGAAATGTCATTTGAACTTTGTTCTCTGCTGTGACGAAAAGTTCTACGTGCGGCTCGATCGCAGTGATGACTTTACCTCCATGAGGGCCGGCGACTTTTTTCTTATGGTCTGAGTGCGCAAAGAGTGAGGCGGCTGTGAAGAAGACAAGGGCAAGAGTAAGGAATGATTTCATGAGGTAGGTATGTGTTTGAGCGATATTAATGTGTTGCAGAGGCTTTTAGTAATACAGCGCGTTCTGATGGTTTTTTACCCAAAAGAAAATAGACTGCAGGTGTAACAATGAGTCCAAGAGTCGTCGAGCTGATCAATCCTCCAATGATGACAATAGCGACGGGGTTGAGAATTTCCTTTCCAGGCGCATCAGTGGCTAACGCAATGGGAACGAGTGCAATTCCAGCTGAAAGTGCTGTCATAAGGACCGGAACAAGACGTTCAAGAGTCCCTCGAATGATAAGGTCCTTCCCGAAGACTTCACCTTCGTGAGCCATAAGGTGGAGATAGTGAGAGATCATCATGATGCTGTTTCGAGCTGCAATTCCAGCGACAGCAATAAAGCCGACAAGGGTAGCAATGCTGACATTGTCTAAAGTGTAGCGTGTCAAAAGAATGCCTCCTACCAGAGCGATAGGGATATCTAGCATGACTTGGAGGGTGAAAGATAAAGATTTAAAATAGCTGTAGAGAAGGAATGCGATGATGAGAAGGACGACTAGAGACATGGTAATAATGCGCTGAGATGCGATTTTTTGAGCCTCATATGCACCCTCGTAGCTGATGCTGTAGCCAGCAGGCAGAGAGATACGTGCATCGACTTGTTCTTTAAGCGTCTCGATTAAGGTGACGAGGTCTTTTTCTGTGGGGTTAATGCTAACGACAAAGCGCCGCTGAGTGTTCTCGCGTAATATCGTATTAGGGCCTTTTGCTTGACGGATCTGAGCGATGTCTTTGAGTAAGACGTGTTGACCGCTGAGTGTATCAATCGGGAGATTTGCTATTTTTTCTCGAGAACTCCGCCACTCTTCAGGAAGGCGTAGGACGAGGCCATAGAGTGTTTGATTTTCTGAAATTTCTGAAACCTTCTCTCCACCAATAAGCGTCGAAAGTTCATCATTGAGATCTTTTGGAGTGATTCCATAGGCCAACGCTCGCTCATGATCGATTTCGATTCGTAGTTGAGGAACTGAAGCCTGTTGTTCCACCTTGGCTTCTTCTAGTCCTGGGATTTCACGTGCAATATCTCGGATTTTTAGGCCTAGACTGCGCAATTCATCGAGATCTGGGCCATAAAGTTTAATAGCGATAGGAGCAGAGACACCGCTGAGCATGTGGCCGATTCGGTCTCCAAGTGGTGTGCTCATCGCGCTAAATGTGCCGGGTAGGCTGCGCATGCGTTGCCGGATGTCTTCTATGATCTCATCACGTGGACGGCCACGATCATGGAATTCGATGTCAAATTCCACAGTCGAGACAGGGACGACGTGGTCGCCCTTTTCTGCTCTTCCAACTCTCCGTCCGACTTTTTCGACTTCTGGGATTTCTAGTAAAAGCGCATCTGCAGCTGAAGAGATTTCATTCGTTTGCTGTAAAGAGGTGCCGGGAGCAGTCGTAGTCGCTACGAGAACGGTCGGCTCCCGAAAGGCGGGTAGAAAGTCTTTTCCCATTTGAGGAAAAATAACTGCTCCTGTGATAATGGCTGCGAGAGCGAGACCTAGGACGAGAAAAGGTTGACTGAGTGAGAAGCGTATCCACGTCGCGCGTGATGCTTTTTTTAAGATTCTTACAAAGATTGTATCTGACTGTTTTTGGCCTGGTTTAGGATTGAGTAAAAAGGAGGAAAGCACAGGGATCACTGTGAGAGATACGATGAATGACGCCACCATGCTAATAATCGTGGCAAGTGCGATAGGGGCGAAGAGTCTACCCTCGACGCCTGTCAGTCCAAGTAATGGAATAAAGACAAGAATGATGAGTAAAGTCGCATAGAATATAGAGCTGCGGACTTCTCGAGAGGCTGAAGCTATGACTTCTATGCGAGGAAGTGGATTCTCTAGTTGGACATTCTCTCGGAGTCTGCGGTGGACATTTTCTACGTCGACGATTGCATCATCGACGACCATTCCAATGGCTACGGCTAGCCCACCAAGAGTCATAGAATTAACGCTGAGGTCAAGAAGCTCAAATACTGAAATAGTAGTGAAAAGTGAGAGTGGTATCGCTGTCAGAGTGATCAGCGTGATGCGGGCATTGATCAGAAAGAGAAATAATACGATGACGACCATGATGGCTCCATCGATGATCGCTTCTTTTAAGTTGCCGATGGAGAGATTGATGAAATCGGCTTGGCGGTAGATAGGCGTAATGAGGGCACCCTGAGGGAGAGAGTCTTGAATGCTCTCTAGCATAGAATCAATCTGCTCAGTCAAACGAATGGTATCAAAACCTGGTGACTTGGTGATGCTGAGGATAACTCCAGAGTGGCCATTAGCTGCAGCATCTCCACGCATCGGTTCTATGCCCCACTCGAGAGTGGCGACATCTTTTATACGAACTGGGCGGTCATTTTCGTGACGCACGACGACGCTGCCGATGGTTTCGAAGTCGCTACTCATTGCCAGATTACGGACCATGATCTCCTTCGATTGGCTCGTTATGAATCCTCCTGTGGTGTTGCTCACGGCTTCTGCCGCGGCTTTTCGGATTTCTTTAAATGTCACGCCTAGTGCCAGCATGCGATCTGGCTGAGGTTGGATCTCTAACTGTTTAACGCCTCCTCCCATGGCGAGGACTTCTGCGATGCCAGGTATGCTTTTCAGTTGGCGTATCACTGACCAGTCCGCGAGTGTGCGTAGGTCACGCGGTGACGTCTGGCCGGTCGGATCAGTGAGTCCCACGAGCATGACTTCTCCCATAAGTGATGAAGCAGGCGTCATGTAAGGTGTTACGCCTTCGGGGAGGAATTCTGAACTACTGGCTAAGCGTTCTTGGACGAATTGCCTGGCTTGATAGATGTCAGTATCCCAGTCAAATTCGATGTAGGTGAGAGAGAGGCTGATGTCAGTGATCGTCCGTAGGCGGGTAATGCCAGTTACTCCCATCAGACTGTTTTCTAACGGGATCGTCACGAGTGTTTCGACTTCTTCCGGGGCATAGCCGGGAGATTCGGTTAGAATAGTAACAGTGGGTTTCGTGAGGTCTGGTAGAACTTCTACGGGGAGTTCGAGAGACTTTCTTACCCCGAAGTAAATGATGAGCGCCGCTAGGGCGAGTATCAGTCCGCGATGGGATAGTGAGAACCGGATGAGGGAATTCAACATGGTCTACTGGGAGTGTAGTCTTTTACGAAGTGTCCAGATCTGCTGTGCAGCAATGAGGAGTAGGAAGGCGAGAACCCCACTGAGTATGAGATATGGTGTGTGTGACCCGTGATGATGGTGATCAGAGGAATCAGGATGGTCTGATAGGGTGGACTTACTTTTTTTCTGTTCGGGCGTCATTTCTGAGCCGTCTTCATTATGCTCATGTCCATGTGCGGCATCGAGAGCTTCTTTGAGAGAGAGTTTCGTGCTGTCAGTGGCGTAGCCGAGAAAGTAGGAACCTGTCGTGACAACTTCATCACCAGGAAAAACACCACTGATCACTTCGACATACTGATCATTCTCTACTCCGAGAACGACGGGGCTTTTGACAAAGGCGTTTTCAAGTTCGAAGTCTTTAATGTAGACGATGCGTTTACTTGGGTCGCCTTGAATGGCGGCTCTTGGCACGGCGAGAACATCACTGCGACTGCTGGTGGCAACAGCAAACTCAGCTCGCATGCCAGGGCGGTAAGAGAGTTTTGAATTATCGATTTCGAAGATGGCGTCGACTGTGCCTGCATTACGGTCAGCCTGAACGCCAAAGCGTAGGAGTGTGGCAAAGATGGGATCTCGACTTACGGCGGGAATCGTGACTCGAGCAGAACTGCCAGGTTGTAATGTCGCAGCAGCATTTTCAGGGATTTTTGCGATGGCCCAGACTTTCGAGAGATCGATGACGTCCATCAGCTCCTCCTCCGGTGAAACAGGTTCGCCTTCCTTGACGTGGCTTTCCATGACGATGCCAGAGCGTGGAGTTGTGATTGAGATTGTTGGAGGGGGATTGCCTGGTTGGCGACTTTCGACATTTATGAGTATCTGTCCGGCTTTGACGGTGTCTCCGATGAAGGCGTTTACGCTGATGACCCGTCCTGAGATACGGGAACTCAATACGGAGTGACGATTAGGAATTTCTTCTATGCGACCGATGGCGAAGAGGGTTGTTTCGAAGTCTTGTTCTTCTGCGACGACTGTTTCGATTCGCAGATTTTCAACACCCTGTTCGTCTAACAGGATAGTGTTCGAGGCGCGTTCGCCTTCTTGGGCGAAAAGACGGGCGGTGAATAAAAGGAGTAGGATGAAGAGTTTCATAACTATGAGAAACGTAGGAGATTTATTGACCAATGGCTGATTCAAAACGGGCTCGAGCCGAGTGGAAGGCGCGAAGCGCATCTATGCGTGAGGCTTTTAATTGGAGAGCTTGTTTTTTACTGCTCAGAGTCGTGGACAGATCACTGAGTCCTTCGCGGTAGGATTGCTCAGCTAGAGCAGAGAGCTCGATGGCTTCTGATAAGAGTGGACCGTCTATTTCTTTGATGACTGCGGACCACTGCATCATTTCATCATGAGCTG
>CALFDI010000265.1 GCA_937952875.1 uncultured Verrucomicrobiales bacterium | reverse complement strand
GGAATCCAGTGTGATGATTGGGCGATGGTGTCATTTAGGTCCTGATTTTCCATAGAATACTCGTAATGGCAGATGTGTGTTTTTTCTAAATTTTCTTAAAAGGAGTGGAGGTGCATTTTACGTGCACGATAAGTGTATCGTCACACTATAAGATCTCTGTCTGAAAAGACTTATTAGCGGATGCGGCGGAGAATTTCCAATGTCGCTGCACTTTTATTTAACGTGTAAAAATGAATGCCGCTGATGCCTTGATCGATGAGGTCTTGGCATTGCTCTGTGGCGTAATCGATGCCTGTCTGTTCGACGTCTGTAGGCGATTCCTTATGTGCATAGAGACGCTTTAGGAGAGCTGCGGGGAAGTTCGTGCCGCCAGATAAGTCAGCCATTCTGTTCATACTGCTCAGAGTCGTAATGGGCATGATGCCGGCAATGATGGGAACGGTAATGCCCGCGAGTTCACAGCGCTCGCGATAGTCATGAAAGGCCGCATTATCAAAGAATAGCTGCGTGCAGATGTAGTCGGCACCAGCATCGATTTTCTCTTTTAAGTAGTCCATTTCTTTCAGGCGATTCGGTGTCGCCGGATGGCCTTCTGGGAATCCAGCTACACCGATGCCGAAGCCTTCTGCTGATGGATGACCGGAAAAGTTCCTGATCTTTCGCACGAGATCGGCCGCATTTACGAAGGTGTCTTGACTATGGTTATAGTTTTCCACTTCCTTCGGCGGATCGCCGCGGAGTGCTAAGATATTACAGACGCCTGCTTCTGCGTAGCGCTGGAGGATCGTCTCAATTTCTGCCTCCGTATGGCCGACACATGTCAGATGCGGAATGGGTGGTGTCGTCGTGCTTTTCTTAATCCGAACGACGAGATCGTGAGTCAACTGACGTGTTGTGCCACCAGCACCGTATGTGACACTGACAAACGATGGCTTTTCAGCATCTAACTCTTTGATTGCTTGATACAGATCTTGAGCTGATTTTTCTGTTCTAGGTGGGAAGTATTCGAAGGAAAAAGACGGCGAATGGGCATCTAGCAGTTGAGTGATATGCATCGTTAAGAGTGAATCTTTCTGACTCTAACCTACGGTAGGTAGATGAAAAGAGCTGATTTTCTGGAAAAAAAAGCACAACTTTCTCTAAGTTCAATGGTTTGATTTATCAGCAGCTAGCATCATCTATGAGATTGCATCACTTCATATGTATTATCGCCACACTCAGTCAACCCGCTCTGGGAGGTGAAGGGGCGTCTGAGATATTCGACACGCTCGATACTAACTCAGATAAAATGATCACATTTGAAGAGTTTCGCGCAGGGAAGCGAATGCAATCTCTGCCGGTAGAAAACGTGCAAAAACTCTTCTCACGTTTTGATAAAAATAGCGACGGAACGCTTTCTCCATCTGAACTCAAACGAAGAAAGCACAAAGCGCGGCGCTCTGTTCTTCCCGGTCAAAAGGAATTCCAGCAATTAGACGTGGATAGCAGTGGCGATCTGACTCTAGAAGAGCTTCAGGCATTTGAATTATTTTCTCAGATGAGAGGTCAACGGCAGTCGCGCTTATTTAAACGAATCGATCGAGATCAAAGCGGAGCTGCGACTGCAGCAGAAATGCGAAAAGTCCGAGCGAACATGATGAAACGCGGTCAACAACGTCGGCTCGTGAACCGCCTAGATGCTGATGGCGATCAGATCATCACGACTGAAGAATTTGAAAGCTCTGACTTTATCCAGAAGTTACCCGAAGAGAAGAAACGTGCCTTATTTCAAAAACTGGACCGCAATAAAGATGGTAAGCTCGATGCTTCAGACGCTCCGAGAAAAAAGAAGAGGGGTAGGAAAGATCAGCGCGGCAAGTAAGATTCGTTGCGTGTTATGAAAACACGTTCGCCTCTACTGCTTATCGAGTCCGAAGGCTGTGTGCACGGCTACTGCAGCATCTTCGATTTGATGCTCGTCGACTGTCACCGTGATTTTGATTTCCGATGTGCTGATGAGGCCAATGTTGATGCCAGCGTTTCCGAGAGCATCGAACATCTTGGCTGCAACTCCACTGTGCGAGCGCATGCCGATACCGACGCAGGAGAGTTTGGCGATTCCGGCTTCAGTCTCCATAGCGGCTTCATCAGAGATATCGTCTAGCACTGGTTTAAGCGCTGCTTGGGCTTTACCGAGATCATTGCTATGCATGGTAAAGGAGTGACGAGACATGTTATCGCTCGAGATATTCGCGACGATCATGTCTATATTGATGTCGGCTTCGCCGAGGACGCCAAGGATGCGGGAAGACATGCCTGGCTCATCAGGGATGCCTGTGATGGTGACGCGGGCTTGGGAGCGCTCTATGCTGACTCCGCGGATGACGACTTGTTCCATATCTGAGTGTTCTTTGAGCACGAGTGTGCCCGGGTTATCGTTGAGGGAGGAGCGGACTTCGAAGACGACGCCGTATTTGCTCGCGAATTCGACAGAGCGGCTCTGCATGACCTTTGAGCCTGATGAGGCCATCTCGAGCATCTCATCGTAAGAGATTTCTTTGATCTTGGTCGCATTTTTGACGATGCGTGGATCGCAGGTGTAGACTCCATCCACATCAGTCAGAATCTGGCAGAGATCTGCTTTTAAGGCTGCCGCGACAGCGATGGCTGTGAGATCTGATCCACCACGGCCGAGGGTATGAATGCTACCATCAGAAGTGAGGCCTTGGAAGCCAGCGACGATGAGAACATTCCCTTCATCGAGCTGGTCCAGCATGTAGCTCGGGTCGATGTCTTCGATGCGGCCTCGTGTGTGACCACCGCTGGTGATGATGCCTGCCTGCCTGCCCGTGATTGATTTAGTGGGAATCCCCATCGCATTTAGAGCCATGGAGACGAGAGCGATTGATTGTTGCTCTCCGGTCGAAAGGAGGACGTCTAATTCACGCTCAGGCGGGGCGTCTGAGAGTTCGGCTGCGAGACCGAGAAGCTTGTCAGTCACGCCTCCCATCGCGGAAACGACGGCGACGACTTGGTTGCCCTTATCGCGCTCGGCTTTGAGACGTGCTGCGACGTTCTGGATGCGATCAATGCTGCCGACGGAGGTGCCGCCGTATTTTTGGACGATGAGTGCCATGGACGGGCAGCTGCGTATGCAGTGGATTAGAAAGAATCAACCGCGAACTTTCTTGAGATCGCTCTAGCTTTTAGACTCAGCTTCTTCTGCTTCGTAGCTTTCCTCAGCATGATTCGTCGCTGTGGTGCCGATGCTTGGGAGGACGCGGCGGACGAGCTTGCGCAGACCGCTCTCAGCAGCTTCTTGCTCTGCTTCAGCTTGACGCATTGCTTGTTCCCATGCGGAGGCAAAGCCAGGTGCCTGCTCGCGCATGAGGGAGACAGCACGCTCGGTTAAGTGAAGCTGGCGGACTTCCATTTTGCCGGGTTTTGACTGCAGGGCAGCGATGTTAACGCGGAGAGTCTCGTTTGTTTCTTTGAGTTCTTCGATCTGCTTTTCGACTTTGTCATTACCAGCAGCATTGATTTTTAGCTGAGTATTGAGGTGACCTTGCATCTCTTTCATCTCAGTGACGATGCGCTTGTTCTCTCGTTTTAGGGATGAACGCGCGCTAATGCCGCCTTTCCAGACGAAGAATGTGAGAACCAGGCCTGCGCCAAAGCCAAGAGTGCCAGGGTGGAGTAGGACCTCCATCCAGTCTATAGCGGCAAGGACGGGGGCTGCGGTAAGTGATTCGATTAAGCTCATATCGGGAAATCTGTGTATGCGTGAGGGATTTAAGAAAAATCTAGTGGAGAGAACGAGAAAGGCAACTGAGAAGGTGAAAAGGCACAAAGTTTAGAAGTCATCATTCGTTACGACCTGTGTCAAGCTGCTCAGTATTTTCGATCTTTTGTGACGGATCTTTGGCATTGATTTGCGATATAAGTGCGGCAGTGATGTCTGTGTGCGTCTTAGTATATACGATGACGGGAAGCTGCGTAGATGAGACTCCGCTGACATTGAAGAGGATGTCGTAGTGATTATTCTGGGCATAGTCGCGGGCGAACTCAGAGAGTTCCGAGAGAAGGATTTCTTGATTGAGAACAAACGCTCTCTTTGTAGCTTTTTTACGTGTTTTGTAGAGCTTTTCGGCCTCAGTTTTCATAAAAGCTAAGGTTTTTTGGCTCTGTTTAAGCTCTTTGGTCAGTCGATCCTGCTCTTGGCCAGCTGGTGTTTTGGA
>CALFDI010000264.1 GCA_937952875.1 uncultured Verrucomicrobiales bacterium | reverse complement strand
TACTGACCCAGAGATTCGCCGCAGTTCTCTCGCTGGTGTTATTCTGCGGATGAAATCTCTCGCTCTCCCTGATATCGAAGATTTTCCTTTAGTCGATCCTCCATCACCTCGCCTGATCAGTGAGGGCTATCGCACTCTGCGCGAAATAGGGGCGATGACGAAGGAGAATGCGCTCACGGAGATTGGCTGGCAACTGAGTCGATTACCTGTGGATCCGCGCCTCGGGAGGATGCTGCTGTATTCTCGCCAAGAGCGGTGCACGGCGGAACTCGTGGTCCTCGTCGCTGCGCTGAGTCTAATGGATCCTCGCGAGCGACCTGCTGAGAAGAAGGATGAGGCGGATCGAGCTCAGCAGATGTTCCAGCACGTGGACTCTGATTTTCTTAGTATCTTAAAAGTATGGGCGGCGATCCAGAGCACACGTGATGGGCGTCGATTGAAGAAAGGCCCGCTCCGTAAGCTCTGTCGCGAGCGTTTTCTGAACTTCCGCCGCGTGATCGAATGGGATAATCTCGTCATGGAAATATCGCGTTCAGTGAAAGAGCTCTTAAACTGGAAGCCGCGACCGCTATCATCTAAAGAGCAAGAATGGGCCCATACAGATGCCATTCATAAGTCGATTTTAGCAGGTGCACCTCGTCAATTCGGCAGATGGATGCCTGAGAAGAAAACCTATGTCGCTGCAGGTGGGCGAGAGTTTGCGATCTTCCCAGGGTCTGGGCTTTTTGGTGCGCGGAAGCAACCGTGGTTGCTGGCCATGGAACTCGTGGAGACATCACGGCTCTGGGCACGCCGCGTGTCGAAACTCGATCCACTCTGGGTAGAGGAGGTCGCGCCGCATCTATGTGCACTTCGCTACCATTCTGCGAAGTGGGATAAAGGGCAGGGCGCTGTTTATGCGGAGGAAATCGTCATGAGTGGCGGGCTCGAACTGGCGCGTCGGCGTGTTCACTTCGGACGAGTTGATCCGAAGGCTGCACGCGAGATTTTCATCCTAGAAGGGCTTTTGCAAGATGGTCTGACACGGAAGCCAAAATGCCTTGAACAGCTTGCCTGGCTTAAGGAAGAAGTCAGTGGTGTGGAGCAGAAGCTACGTCGACCTGGAGGACTCTGGAGTGATGAACTGGTGGCAGCTTTCTTTCTAGAAAAAATCCCGCAAGATATCTGCACCGCGAAGGATTTTCAGAAGTGGAATCGCTCTCATGAAGAAGAGATCAGCCCCCAGCTGGAAGACGTTGTTTATGAAAAGCACGCTGTCGAAGCGCTGCATGGTTATCCTGATACGCTCCCATTTCAAGGGCACGAACTCGCTGTATATTATCAGACGGCACCGGGTGAACGGGATGACGGAGTGACCTACGGCGTTCACGTAGATCAACTGCCGCATTTGCCTGCTTGGTTGCCAGAGTGGGGAGTGCCTGGGGATCTTACAGAGCGTGTCCGGCTATTGATACGACGCTTACCTAAGGCTCTGCGCACGCGCTGTAATCCTGCTGCAGAAGTGGCGGAGGAATTTGCGACACGCTGGCGCGGAGTCGAGCCGCAACGCAGCCTTAAGGCAGAGCTAGCAGAGTTCCTCACCCGACGCTCTGGTCATCAGGTAGGAAGTGGAGATATTGCGATTGATCAACTGCCGCCAGAACTCATCACAAAGATCTGGGTCTGCGATGATGCAGGTGGAGAGCTTGGGATGTCGACAGATCTAACAGCTCTTCAGAATCAGCTAGGAGTCGTGATGAAGGAGCGTCTGGAAGAGGCTGCTAATCAAGACTGGGAGCAGACAGGGATGCTGCACTGGGACTGCGGCGATCTTCCCGAACATATCGATGGAGCCACAGGAAAAGGCTACCCGGCGCTGGTGGATAACGCGCGATCGGTCGGCGTGCGTGTCTTCGCGGAGCAGGAGGAAGCTCGCCAATCACATCGCGCAGGTTGCGTCAGGCTTCTCATGTTAGAGCAATCTGGTCAGGTTGCCTTTGTCGAAAAGAATCTCCCTCTGAGCTGGGATGCGAAAATGTTTCTGCCAACGACTGGAGCGACAGTATCTGATCTCGTGCGCGTCGGATGTGAGATGGCTCTGTCATCAGGCAGAGGCGGTGCGCTTCCTCGGGACGAGCAGACCTTCTCTGCTGCATGCGAAACAGCACGAGGCGAACTTTTTCAACAGACAGAATCGCTGGCGAATGGACTGACTGATTGGTTAAACGATTGGCGTGCGGCGCAGGAATGGGTGGATCAGAATCTGAATGATCGGAATCTCGGAGAAGTCGCTGAAGATGTAGAAGAGTCCCTTGCATGGCTCATGAGAAAAGACTTCGCCTGGAAAGCTGGAGCGACCTATTTACCTGAGTATACACGCTACTTTAAGGCGCTGCAGGAGCGCATTGACCGTGTCAATAGTCTGCCGCTTGGGAAGGAGTTAGAGAAGTTAGATCTGGTCAGAGAACTCTGGGAGCCTTGGCATCGCGCTTGGACAGAGGATCCGTCAGATATGGGGCTCTGGGAGGCTGGATGGATGCTCCAAGAATATCGCATCAGCCTCTTCGCTCCGAATGTGAAAGTGCGTGGGAAAATCTCTGCTAAGGCTGTGCGGAGATCTTTAGAGCAAGCGGGTCTTTGAGGTTTTACGTTTTCTCTAGTAGCGCGAGACGGTGTTCTAGGTCGTCTTGCTGAATAGGTGGGTTGTCTAACAGGTCTTGGCTTTTTGCTTCGAAGACTTGAAATGATCTTCCCATGATGCCGGGGTGCGTGAGGGACTGGAATTGGCGGATGAGCGTAGGATCCATAGTGCCAGATTGTTCCATCTCGAGTAAGAGCGCACGTGAGAGTGAAGTGAAGTAACTGGCCTGACTCGCGAAGAGTTGCGGCAAAAATCCTGCCTTTTTAGAACATTCAGCCAGTTCGGTGAAGTCGATATGTGTTGTGAGATCTGCAGACCCTGGATCATTCAAGGGATCCTCTACGCGTTGGTGATTTCGGTAAGCGCTAAGCGTGCCGGCGAGTCGGTCTTTGTGATACAGTTCTGGACGGGCGAATCCATAATCAATCGCGATTAACAAAGTGAGTGGAAGCTTTTCCGCTACCTGACCGAGATATTCAGCTAGACCGACGCGGACTTCTGCGAGTGTGCCGATGGAGAAATCTGGGCCTATCACTGATGGCTGACTAGATAATGGGCTTGTCTGCCAGATAAAGGTGCCGTCTTTCTCAG
>CALFDI010000263.1 GCA_937952875.1 uncultured Verrucomicrobiales bacterium | reverse complement strand
GATGCTGACTTTGGCTATGTAGGAGGCGCACCAAATAAGATAAATCTCTATGTTGGTAAGCAGCCAGTCAAAGTGAATATTCCTCAGGAAGAAGCAGTGGATAGGTTAATTGACCTTATTAAAGAGCATGACAAATGGATCGATGCTCCTACTGAAGAAGTCGTAGATATATAATGATTAATAGCGATGTCAGTCTCTGCTCCTAAAGAAAAGACCCAGACGGTCGTGAAAGCGGCTCGGCAATGGCAAGTCATCGTCTTAGATGACCCTGTGAATCTGATGCAATACGTGATTGTGGTTTTTCAAAATGTATTCGGCATGAGTAAAGCTTTAGCTAAGAAACACATGATGGAAGTGCATGAAAAAGGGCGTTCCGTGGTCTGGACAGGGGAGCGAGAAAAGGCAGAGATGTATGTGCATCAGTTGCAAGCGAATCAACTCACAGCTGTGTTAGAAAAGGACTAATGAAGATTATTCCTACAGTAGATAAAGGCCTTAGGGTAATTCCAGAGGCTCCCGCAGAGTGGATGTTATTAAGAAAAATCATTCAGGATGCGAATCCAACTCACTTGGCGGATCGCTTGAGCCAGCCCATGGATGAAGAAAGTTGCTGGGAAGACATCGTCCAACCGGAACTTGAGGAGACATTTAACACTCAGTTAATACGAGTCGCTGATGCCACTAAGGTCGAAAGCCTAGATGGTTTTCTTATAAAAAATGAGCACCTCATGGAGTGGTATGGTGCGTTGAATCAAGCGAGGCTTATGCTTGAGAATACTCATTCTCTCAGCACTTTAGATCTGAATGAGTTAGATACCTTTCCACCGCCACTCAGGCAGGCACTAGTGCGAGCGAGTAGTTATACACGCATCCAGAGCTTGATACTGGACTATTTGGATACCAGTGTAGATGAGACGAATTCTCCTAGCTGAATGGCTTTTCCATCCAGCTAGAAGAAGTTGATATCTTTAGCAGCAACCGCTGTCAGTGTCGCAACATGGCGCACTATCTGTGGTCTTGTTGTAATCGAGACCTTTTGTTTCACGTGGATGGCGGAGGACTGTCCGCGTGCAGTCGAAGAGCTCGGCGTCATTCGCAGGAATTTCTTTGAGGGGATCTACAAAGGTGAAATGACTCGCATATGGCTCTTTCTGATAGAGTTCGTAGGTCTTACGGCAGACAGCATAGCGTTTACCGCGCTCCATGAGGTGGCCGTCATCATCTTTCACGGCTTTGAAAGGGCCATTGTAGACAACGGCTTCATTATGCTCACGGCATTCACCTTCTTTGCCTTTCCAGGCTTGTATGGTGACAGAGCGGAATTCGTAGCCTTCGACGGTCTGCCATGGGTCTTTTTCGAATTTGACGTATTCACAGCCGTAAAAGCCAACATCTTCGAAAGCTTGCATAAAGTCATCTTCGCTCAGCGCACCTGATATGCAGCCTGACCAGAGGTAATCGTCTTTCATCAGATGCTCAGGGACGACTTCGTCAGAGACAATATCTGAAATAACGGCACGGCCGCCTTTCTTCAGGACACGGAAGATTTCTTCAAACAGCTGACCTTTTAAATGAGCATCAACAAGATTTAGCACACAATTCGAAACGACGACGTCTATGCTGTTATCAGGAATCAGGGTAAACTTCTCACGGAGTTCCTGGGTGATGCCATCTAGCTCAATGAAGCTGTTAGCGTCTGTGATCGGAGTCGCGGCGAGTTTTTCCTCTAGTTTTTCTAAGTCCAGCTGTAGGTCTTGAATACGGCCTTTTACAAATTCGACATTCGAGTGGCCAATCGCTTCAGCAACGATTGGTGCATTGCGACGGGCGACTTCGAGCATATCGTCAGTCATATCGACTCCGATGACTTTTCCAGTCGGACCGACGACTTGTGAGGCGATGAAACAGATCTTTCCAGTGCCTGAGCCGAGATCGAGGACAGTTTCGCCTTCTTTTAACCATTTTGACGGGTCTCCACAGCCGTAGTCTTTTTCGATGACTTCTTGTGGGATGGCTTTGAGATATTGTGGATCGTAATCGACGGGACAGCAGAGGGCTGCTTCTGGGGCAATGGCGGCTGCTGCATAGCGTTCGCGTGTGGCGAGTTCGGCGGTATCTGTGGACATGAAAAGTATGTGAAAATAGGGTATTGTTGAGATATTAAAGAGTGGAATGTGCGTTGGTGCTAGCGCGAAAAACCGCCAGGGATGAGCTGGCGGTTTGAAAGGTTATAATCTGGAGTCTGTCTTAAAACACTTGAGATAAACGCGCTGGCGTTACAGCGGCAGAGTAGAGGAATGAGGCAGTATTTTCATCCATCCAGCTAGCAATAGAGAATTGGCCAGTTGGGCATGAGATACAGTTGCCAGAGGCATCCTTAAATGGGCAGAGATCTCCCATGACATCTTCACTTTTAAAGGTGACGAGGTGAACCATACCGAAGTCCTCTGTATTGTAACAAATCAAAGAGGCTTTCTTACCGCTGATTTCTAGAATCTTGCAGCCTACAGCCTTTGCATCTTTTAGAGAGCTTGGGATATTGCTTGGTGTGAGCTGAGGATTTGACTGTAGATAGGTGAGGATATCACCAGTGGTCTCTCCCTTGTAGTCGAGTTCTGAGCTTTCGAAGCTAGCATTTAAGTAGCTGATAGTGCCTGCCTGCGCCATGCTCTGAGAGAGTGGCCCTTCAGGTGGGCCGCCAAATGCTAATAGTGCGGCTACGACGAGTGCGGCTGCAGCTGACATAGCACCGAGCCAGTGGCGCATTGAAATGACATTATTCGGCTCGGCCTTTTGTTCTGGCACAGCGATTGTCTGTGCGTCCATGGCGGCGAGGATAGATGACTTGAGATTCGCCGGTGGTGTCATCTGGGCAAGAGCACCGATGAACTCGCCATCTAGTGAATCAATGGTGATATCTGTGTTATCACCGGAGAGGACGCTTAAGATATCTTCACGAAGATTGCTTGGAATGTGTGCCTCGGAGAGCACAGAAGCGAAGGCGGCGTCAGCTGCACGTTCACGTGCTAGCCATTCACCAAGTTCACGGTTAGCTGAGGCAACTGCGAGAGCTTCTGCGAATGACGGATCACTACTGTCCGAGCCATCTGGGCGGAAGCTTTGTAGAATGAATTTTGCTTGATCGGTTGTCATAGATTTGAAGGGTTATTGGGCAAGTTTGTTATCAAGTGGAACAATCTTTTCGACGGTATCTGCTGCTGTATGCATGAGATGGCGGAGTTGGTCTTTAGCACGAGAGATACGTGACATGACTGTGCCCATGGGAATATCGAGAATAGCGGCGATTTCTTTGTATGAATGCTGCTGGAGATAGAAAAGAGTGAGTGGTGCGCTAAATGTTTCATCTAGCTGGCTAAGAAGAGCGACTGCACGGTCTGCGTCGATTTTGCGGTCGGCTTTAGGCTCGTGCGCAGGAAGCTGTGGTTCAGCATCTGCGATATCGCTTTCCTGATACTTCGAGGAGCGACGCGCATGGCCTAAGTGCTCACGATACAGCGTCGTGAATAACCATGTTTTTGCTTTAGAGCGGTCCTTCAGCTGATGACCTTTGGCAGCCCAGATGCAGAACGTTTGCTGCACGAGGTCAGCTGCACGGTCAGGATTTTTCGCCAAAGACATTCCAAAGCGGTAAAGTGCTTGGTAATGAGAGTCGACGAGATCTTCAAATTCGCTCATAAGTTTTTAACAGGTTAGTTGATTATAGGAGCGGAGTAATCCACGTTTTATTCCTTTTATAAAAAATTAAACCTCTCCTTTGAAATCGGTGTCAAATCATACAAAGAGACTCACCATATGGAAACAGCATTAGATCCTGCATACAAACGCGGGAAAATTTTTATAATATCTGGGTTTATTCTGTTTATACTGACTGTGTTGATTTGTTTCGTGACGGTTCGTTTTATTTTACCAGATGGTGAGCCGCCAGCTCGTGGTATTTTGGGGATTTTTGCTGGGACAGCTATTCTGAGTGTTTTGTTAGAACTCGTTGGAATGATCACGTTAATCCGTGCGAATAAGAGGTCATCGCGCGAGTAATCATGCATCTGGCTTATTATCAGAATCAGTCAGCGTTTTCTTAGCCCAAGCTGATAGGCCCGGTAGAATGCTATCGTCTTGGCAAATCCAATTGGTCCAGCCTCTGACTTGGCCAGTGTGAGGGTCGATGTTCTTGCGCATGTATTTCGTTCGAGAGTCCGTCTGCGTGTGTGGATCTTTGAAGCGAAAGGAGTCAGCAGACGTTTTTATTTCTTTTGCAGCACCACTGTAGCCGATGCGTTCAAAGGCTTCAATGAAGATGGGGTAGGGGAGTGAGAGAGGAGAATCCGCGGTGTAAAACCCTCGAATACCGCCGCGGCTGAAGGCTTTCTGAGCAGAAATGATGATGACGACTGTGCGATAAGGCTCGGAGAGTTCGTGAATGTGACCTTCTGCGATCTCGAGCTTATCGAAGGAGATTTCAGTGATTTCTTTTAAGAAAGGGTCATTCTCGAGGTAGGAAAAATTAGGCTTTTCCGGACCAAGAAAAAAGCCCCTTACCTTCGTAAAGAGCTCTTGTATCATACTGCCTTTGAGGTCGAATTAGTTTTTGATGATCGCACGTGTTCCCACGCGGACTTTGCTGTATACAATAGGCATAACGCTGCGCTGTCCACGGATACAGCCGTGTGAGGCAGGATAGCGTGGGACGCGTCCCACGTGGTGGCCGATGCCATCAATTGTAAAGCGCATCCAGTAAGCCATCGGTGCACCGAGGAATTTTCCACCTTCTGGCACCTTATCTTTGCGTGAATCTGCATTTGATTTTACGACCTTTCCAGAAGCGTCGAGAATTTTGCCGTAGAGGTTAGAGCGTTTGTCTTTGATTTTTTCCGTGATTCTGTGG
>CALFDI010000262.1 GCA_937952875.1 uncultured Verrucomicrobiales bacterium | reverse complement strand
CGGCTATGGTGATCTGCCATACGGTGAATTCCTCGGCTATTATCTCAATGGCACTCGCACTATTCTCGAATACACTGTTCACGGCACACATGTTCTGGAGTCCGTGGACTATGGAGAGAAGAATCTCGAGCGGACGCTGCAAATCGCCCCAAGAGAAAAGCCGCTCAAGCTCTATCTGGCCGATGATGAGACTGGCTGGATCATTTCAGATGGGCACGCTGCCTCTGCTAAACGCGTGAATTATCGCCATACAATCGTGGAGATGCGCTACGGTCAGGCGACGATGGAAAAGGGGCCTACTGAAAAGAGTCTCGTCGCAGTGATCCCTGCATCAGATGTGCAGACGACGCTGATCATCTCGTATAGTAAGCAGAGACGATCGAACCAAACTCTTGGGCAACTTCAGTTTGTCACAGAGCCAGAGCTTAGCTCGCTCACAAAAGGCGGAGATGCTCAGTCGCCAGAGACATTTACCACACAGCCTAAGATGGGAGATGCGAGTCAGCCGTGGGCTGTGGATGTCGTCCCACTTCCTCCGCGTTTAAAAGATAGCCCGTATCGCTCCGAAGTCCGCGTGTCAGATGTGGATCTCTTTCCTGGTGGTGATCGTGCTGTGCTAACCACTTGGGGTGGAGATGTCTGGACAGTCTCTGGTCTGAATGATTTTAAAGAATTCACCTGGAAGCGATTCGCCACGGGCACCTTCGAGCCACTGGGAGTCAAGGTCGTCGATGGCATCGTCCACATCAATGCTCGTGATGGAATCTATCAACTCATCGATCTTAATGATGATGGTGAATGCGATCATTACAAAGTCTTCAACCGTGATGTGCTGATCACAGCGAATTTCCACGAATTCTCCTTTGGTCTCGAAACGGACAAAGAGGGGAACTTTTACTTTTCAAAGGCATCACCAGTTGTGTCTGGCGGCCGTGGATTTGATAAGATTCTGCCTCACAACGGCACGATCATGAAGGTCACCGCTGATGGATCAGAGCTGTCTGTTCTGGCCACAGGATTACGTGCTCCAGGAGGTATAGGTGTCGGGCCAAATGGCGAACTCACCACAGGAGAGAACGAAGGCACATGGCAGCCAGCGTGTAAGGTGAACTTCATGAAGCCAGCTGCTGGGAAAAAATTCTTCGGCACAGAGCAAGCTGCCCAAGATCTTAAAGGGGCTGAGCTACACGATCCGCTTCTCTATTTACCTATGAGCTGGGATAACTCGGGAGCCTCTCAAGAGTGGGTGCCAGACTTTGCTAAGATCGGTATGCCTACAGGCGCTATGCTGCATATGAGTTATGGTCAGTCTAGTATTTATAGAATCTTCCTTCAAGAGGTGAATGGAAAGCTACAAGCTGCAGCGGCTAAGCTGCCTGTGCAGCTCGGGTCATCTGCTCAGCGCGCAGTCTTTCACCCAGATGGGTCACTGTATGTCTGTGGCTTCCGTGGCTGGCAGACGAATGGTCCTCAGATAGCGGCACTGCAGCGTATTCGCCGCACGGATGCCTTTAACCCAATGCCCACGCAAGTCGTGGCCACTGCGGATGGGATAGATGTTAGCTTTGATGTCGCACTCGATGACGAACTGGCAGTAGATCCTAGCTCATTCACTGTCGAGCGCTGGGATTATGTGCGCTCACAGCAGTATGGATCTGGTCATTTCTCAGTCGATAATCCGAATGCCGAGGTGAGAAAGAAGGCCACCATCAGTGAATCGAAAAAGCATCGCGTGCATGATTCTGTCAAGGTGCTCTCAGCGACTCTTTCTGATGATGCGAAGAGCATCTCCCTCAAGTTAGAAGGGCATAAGCCGAGTCATCAGCTCCATCTCGCCTACGATCTAGAGACTGACGAGGGAGACGAACTCATCGGAGAAACAGTTCAGACGATTTATACTATTCCGGCGAATTAAGCTGGAAAAGTTCAGCGTTTCCCCTCACGCCACTTCTCATGAGTGACTCAGATCCAGAGAATAAAAGCAACCTCGACTACGGTGTGCTTGGTTTCGACGAACGTTCCGATGATGATAAGATCGAGAAATACATGGGAGAGGTCGAGTGGTCTTATTTGCTGCCACATCTGAAGAGTGGAGTGCTGTTCTATCTCGATCCTACCTTAGATCTAGTAGAGACGGCGAAGTTCTTCACCTCTGATGACAAGGATGCTGTGCAAGCGCTTCTCAAAAAAGGAGATCTGGTAAAGATGGATCACCTCCACGCGGAATGGTTCGAGAAGAATGCGCAGACATTCTCCGCAGTCGTTGTCACACCCTTTGTCCTCTGTCAGCCAGCTAAGTAGTATGGATACCGTTTACCATCTTCCTGAGCACGATCCGCCCTCTACGATTAAAGAGGTCGTGAGTGCTCTCAAGTCTCAGAAACTCGGAGCTGTGCATGATAAGCAGAGCTGGGGGGATTGGATTAATTTAGACGGTTACCAGACGGTGATCAGTATAGAATCTATGCGTGGCTTGACCCGGAGTGCCACGATCGAGCTCAGCGAGGATGATCCTGAAGAGGTCGAACTCAAGATCCTCGCGGCTTTTCGTAAACTGGGCTGGTATTCCGTGGATGAAGACGGCGAGTATCAGCTCTAATGCACACATATGATCGTGGAGCTGCTACTGACCTATACGGTGACGGAATTCACCGAGTTAATCAGTAGTTATGCAGATACGGCCTGGCTGCTCATGCTGGTCTTGGCCGTTGCCACGCTTGTGAGCGAAGATCTAGCCTGCATCGCAGGTGGACTGTTAGCAGCTCAGGGAAATCTCTCAGTCGTGCAGGCGATTACTGGCTGTGGTCTTGGTATCTGGCTCGGAGATCTTGCTCTCTACGGACTAGGCTATGGCGTCGCTCATGGCTTGTCTCTGCCTAAGACGTTCACTCCGAACGGGCAGGGCAGGTGGCTGCGGATGTTCGATAAATATGGAGGCTGGTGGATTGCCCTTACGAGGATTCTTCCAGGCACCCGTTTTCCGAGCTACGTATTAGCTGGAATGACGAGCTGGGGGGCGAAGCGATTTGCTCTCATTCTTTTCATAGCCATGCTTGTCTGGACGCCGATTATCGTAGGCAGCGCTTACCTTTTAAAAGAGCAAGTCGTTGAAAAAATCGACCTCTTTCAAGAGCACGCGTGGCTCGGTGTGATTAGCATCATTCTGATACTTCTCCTCTTAGTGAAGGTAATCGTGCCCGCCTTTACGTGGCGAGGAAGACGGCAACTGCTCTGCCGCTGGAAACGCCTCACATGTTGGGAATTTTGGCCTCTCTGGGCAGTTTATCCTCCTGTGTTGCTCTCGCTCATCTGGCAATGGATACGGCTCAGAGAAATGCTTCTCTTTACGAATTGTAATCCAGGGATTCCAGCCAGTGGATTTGCCATGGAGTCCAAGGGAGAGATTCTGAATAAACTCGGAGACGGCGGCAGTGGAGTGTCTCCGAGTCAGTGGGAGTGGCTGAGTGATGATCTCTCTGCCAGGCTCGATCAGGTGAAGCGCTTTCTCGATAGAGATGGAGTCGCTGTGCTGAAGCCCGATGTGGGCGAGCGTGGGCAAGGAGTCGCTATTCTGCGTTCAGTAGATGCTGTGCGGGCCTGGCTCGCGGACTTTGGCGATGGTAGGGGGCAGGTTCAGACCTATGTGTCAGGCATAGAATTCGGCGTGACATGGTATCGTTATCCAGATGCTGGAAAAGGAACTATCAGCTCAGTAGTAGGAAAGCATGCGCAGTATATTATTGGTGATGGTGTGAGTTCGATAGAGCGTTTGATTTTAGCAGATGATCGTGCTGTGACAATGATGCCGTATTACTTTCAGAAGTTTGCCGAGCAGCTCCATGAAGTGCCTGCTAAAGGAGAGAAGGTGCAGCTGACGGAACTTGGCACGCACGCCCGTGGTGCTGTCTTTACAGATGAGCGATCCCTTATTACGGAGGATCTAGTGAAGTCCTTTGATGAGGCTGTGCCGCGAGAGTCTGGTTTGTGCTTCGGTCGCTTCGATGTCAGGGTGCCAGACGCTGAGCTATTTCGCGCAGGTGAGAAAATTACGATTCTCGAATTCAATGGTGTGACCGGAGAACCTGCTCATATCTATCAGCCGGGTTATCCATGGTGGCGCGGCATTTGTGACCTTATCGCTCACTGGAGAGTCGCGTGTGAGATAGGAGCTGCTCAAAGAGAGAAGGGAAATCGCCCATCAACGCTCAAAGATCTGATCACTCTGATACGCGATCATAGGGCGACTCATTGGCATGAGGCAGATGAGGTGAGAGATGAGGAGGATGGTGATGAAAGATAAGTGGCAAGATTTCCTCCCGCTGAAGGAGCAAGTGCCGTTCTTACCACTTAAGGTCTGTCGCTGGTTAGAGTGGTTTTTTGGCATAGAAGGTTCACGCCAGATCTTTCGCAGAGCAGATACAGGAGAGTCGCGCGGATTCTTTGAGCGTATTATGGTTGAGGCGGATGTGACCTTTGATTCTGGGGATTTACTCGAAAATCTGCCTGCTGAGGGGCCGGTCCTTGTCGTGGCGAATCACCCCTTTGGCGGCACAGATGCGATGGGTCTGCCCATGCTTTGTTCGCGAAAGCGTGATGACGTCCTCGTGATGGGGAACTCGCTTGTGTCTCACGTCCCGCCCTTCGATCAACTCGTGATCGGGGTGAATATCATGGATCCGGACGGGGCAGCTCAGGAGAACTTAGGAGCGATGCGTCGCTGCGCGAAACATTTGAAAAATGGAGGTGTCCTTGTCGTGTTTCCCGCAGGTGCAGTCTCTCGTTGGAATGCGAAGACTGCACGAGTGGAAGATCCTGAGTGGTCACCACACATCATCAGTCTCGCTAAAAGAGCAAAAGCCAAGGTCCTTCCGGTTCGCTTTTTTGGACAAAATCCGGCGTGGTTCACCCTCCTATCAAGTCTTCATCCATTGTTAAGAGCTGCACTGATTCCACGTGTCTTTGTGAATAGTAGAGGGCTAGAAATTCGTTGTCGCTCAGGCATTTCCACATCTCTAGATAATATTGACTCAGGAAATGCGGCTGTTATAGCCCTCCGTGCGCTTGTGAACGAGATTCCGGATAGATAGGGCTTTTTGAAGGGAATATAATCCATAAGCGGTGCTCTCATATTACAACTACTTTTCATGCACTCCCTGCTTGCTTCAAATCTTCACTATCTCCGCCAAGGGATCTCTCTGTTGGATCGTCTCGATGATGATCTTTATTCTACTCCGGTCATGAGTTTTTACGGTTCTACCGTAGGTGGGCACTTACGCCATTGCTTAGATCACTATGAGAGCTTCGTCTCAGGGTTAGAGAGCGGGCGTATTGATTATGATG
>CALFDI010000261.1 GCA_937952875.1 uncultured Verrucomicrobiales bacterium | reverse complement strand
ATTTGGCAATATGTGATCAAGGCACTGCATAGGCTAGTATGCGCCATTACTCATGGAGAAAACTCGTGAGAGGGCTCGTAGCGCTGGCTTTTAAAGAATCGTTCTCGGGTAGGCCTAGCTCATAAGCCATACGACCAGCTTCGACAGCTTGTTTAAAGGCGATCCCCATTTTGACAGGATCGGAAGCTATAGCGATGGCCGTGTTGACGAGCACGGCATCAGCGCCGAGTTCCATGGCTTCGGCTGCGTGACTCGGCGCGCCGATTCCAGCGTCTACTACGACTGGGATAGTTGCTTGGTCTATGATGATACGGATTTGGTCGCGAGTGGCGATGCCTCTGTTAGACCCGATCGGTGAGCCGAGTGGCATTACTGTGGCTGTGCCGACTTCTTCTAAGCGCTTTGCTAATACAGGATCTGCATTGATATAGGGGAGGACGGTAAAGCCTTCTTTGACGAGTATTTCGGCTGCTTTTAGCGTTTCGATCGGGTCTGGGAGGAGATACGTTGGGTCAGGGTGGATCTCTAACTTGATCCACTTAGGGAGACCAGCTGCCTCTGCGAGTCTAGCGAGTCGCACAGCTTCCTCAGCATTCATGGCACCAGAGGTGTTCGGTAGCAGGAGATACTTCTCGGGATCGATGAATTCCAAGATATTGGCGTAGGGATCCTTCTCTCCTGTCAGATCAGCACGACGCAGGGCGACTGTAACAATTTCAGTCTCAGATGAGGCGAGAGCATCGCGCATAGATTCCATGGAAGGGAACTTGCCGGTTCCAGTCATGAGGCGTGAGGAAAAGGTGCGGTCTGCTATGGTAAGGGACATGATCTTCTTGGGGGGAATGGCTAAAGGTGCAGGCAGAAAAAGAAAGGAGATTTTTTTCCAGAGGGGAGTCGAAGAAAATTACTCCTTAGATTGGCTGTCCATAGAGATGGTGACAGGCCCGTCATTGATGAGGTTGACCTGCATATCTGCGCCGAATTGACCACTCTGAACGGGCCGTGGGAGAAGGGCTGAGAGTTTGCATTTAAACGACTCATAGAGAGGAATAGCGACCTCTGGTGGAGCACTGCGCGTGAAACCGGGTCGATTGCCCTTTTTCGTGCTGGCGTAGAGGGTAAACTGACTGACAACAATAATGTCTCCGTCGATGTCCTGAATCGAGCGATTCATTTTCCCCGCATCATCTGGGAAAAGCCTCATGGTAGAGACCTTCCGTGTGAGCCAGTCGATATCTTCCTCAGTATCTTTACTCTCAATACCGAGCAGAATGACGTAGCCGCGCTGGATAGCCGCGACACGGTCCTCACCGATTGTGACGGCTGCCTCTGATACGCGCTGTAGGGTGATTCGCATATGCTAGAGGGTGGAGAGAAAAGTCTACGCTTGCGAGAAATGAATCGCGAGGAGATGGATGGGGCATGAAACTCTTAAATACAGCAGTCATGGGGACAGAGCTCGCACTTGCTTGGGAAGATGGTGAGGAGTCCTACATTCAGCTAGAGACTCTGCGCCGTGGCTGCCCATGTGCAGGCTGCCAGGGCGAGCCAGATGCCTTAGGCAGAGTGGTGCGGCCTAATGTCACTCTAGGCGAGAAGGCGTTCGATCTCCTAAGCTGGGAAGTGGTAGGCGGCTACGCTCTTCAGCCGAGATGGGCTGATGGCCATGCCACTGGGATTTACACATTCCAGTATCTGCGCGGATTGTGAGGGCAAGTGATGCTCGCTTAAGCTTGCGCCTTCGCTAGGAGTGGGTAAATACCCAAGCATGTTTAGTAGCTCGAGCTTAAGTGATGATCAGAAGGCCTTAATCAGCCAATGGGTCAGCGAGGGAGATGATCTATCAGCTCTGCAGAAGAGGCTGAAGGAGGAGATGGATCTCTCGATCACCTTTATGGATACCCGTTTTCTCATCTCAGATCTGGGACTCGAAATCGTTAAGCCGGTCGAAGTTCTCAGTCCGATCGTAGGTGAGACACCAACAACGGTTGCGACAGATGGACCTGCTCCAGCAACTGGTGGCCTTCGCGTTATCGTCGATGATGACCCGATGGCGGGAATGCTGATCAGCGGCCTCGTCTACTTCAGCGACGGAGAACGCGGTATGTTCTATATCGATCAGACTGGTCGCCCAGGGCTAGATGCTGACACCCCGGGCTATCAGCCGAGTGAGGATGATATCATGGAGTTCCAAAAGCAGCTCCAAGCTATTATGATCAAGCAGCAAGAAGAATTCGGCGAGTAACCGTTTACTTCGCGTCTACGACTGCATCGGCAGGAATCTCATTGAGAGTATAGTAGGCATCGGTGTGCCAGAGCTTGGCGCCGGCTGCAGATTTTACACCTTTCGACATGAGATGGTGGACGTGTCCGCGAACGAGGCCTTTGATCGTTAGAGTGACAGATAATTTGTCTTCTGATACGGTAGCTTTAGTAATTTTTGGCGTCTTTTTATCAACTTCAGGGCTGCCGTAGCTTTTTTGATAAATGTAGGTCCACGCCTTCATGGAGTAGCTCTTAAGATCTGATGCACTTGCTGCGTCCACGGGTTGTGTAAATGTCAGCTTAAAGCCCTTTGGCTGAGCCTTCATACTATGAATCTCGAATGGCAACTCGCCTGTCCAGCGTGTGCGCTCCAGAGCAAATGGCTGACTGCCCCGGCTGCCCCAGCCTCTGTTCGTGCCTCCTGCAAAGAGTGTGCCGTCTGCTGCGATGACCATTGGCACGATTCCGGAACTGTAGCCTTTGAGAAAGGGGAAAGCTGCTCCTTGGTAGAAGCCGTTCACCATTTCTAGATCTACACGCTGCACCTGTGAGTGTGTCTGCTCACCGATGAGGACTTGTCCTGCAAAGGGGCCGAATTTTCCAGCTGTCGTATCAGTGATCACAGCAGTGGGTGATTGCCCAAGTCTTCCGTGTGGAAGGATGACAGCGGGTGGGATGAGTGTGTCGGGAAATTTTTTCCTTTCCTCGAGTATGCGAGACCCGTCCTTTGGAGTCGGAGGCTCAGGGAGATTAGCTAGGGTGTGATACTTATTGCCAGCAGGGCATCCCATGAAGCCGCCTGGCTTGAGCCACTTAAGAGCAGACGAGCCGTTCCATGTCCCTTGATTATCTGTGTAGAAGGCGTCGCCCTCAGCGTTAAAGCCGACGCCACCTGGTGATCGAACACCAGAGCATGTAGGGATCATTTTTCCCTCTGGAGTGATGCGCATGGCCCATCCACGCCAGTCAGAGCCAGCTCCTCCAGAGCCTGTGAGACAGAGAAGTGACCAGACATTGCCATCCTTATCAGGTGGTGAGCCGAAGTTGTATTCGTGGTAGTTCCCGTTGACTCCCCAGTCATCGCAAATGTTCTCAAAGAGGTCGGCTTTGCCATCTGCGTTAGTGTCAGTGAGTTTTGAGTATTCTGACCGCTGCATGACGTAAAGTGAACCGTCTTTCCAGTGCATGCCGAAGGGCTCGTGCACGCCATCGGCGAATTTGCTCCACTTCACCTGAGAAAGGTCATCCGCATAGGCGCCCTCTACGATCCAGATATCACCACGTCGTCCAGAGACGGCTAATTTCTGATCTGGTAAGAGGGCGATCGAGCCACACTCGATGATTTCCCCTTTTGGAGTAGGAATTTGCTCGGTGATGTAGGGTGCACCAACTGAGAGCAGGGAGCTAGTCGCTACGAAAAGTGTTGATAAAAATGTTTTCATATAGACTGAGATTATTTGGCTGACCAAGAGTAGTTGAGAGTGAGGGTAGTGGGCTCAGCTGATGGGGTGAGCGGAATCGAGCCATCTGGAGAGAGCGGGCTAGGGGATTGAATCGTTAATCCGTGATCGAGAGTCACCTGTGAACCTGATACGGAGAGGTTATCTGCTGACGCAGTGATGAGGCGTAATCCTTTAGGAGCTTCGACGCCCTCTGGCAGATGATATGTGAGAGTGCGGGTAAGGCCTGAGTCACTTGGATGGAGGAAATCTGTCACTTTCACGCCTTCGACTGTGTAGAAGAAATGCGGCTGCATCTTTTCATCTAACGTGTAGCCACCGTATTGGAGATCGAGTTGTTTATCTGGATCAGAAAGCGCGTAGCCGGGGCCCTTTAAGAGAGTGACGACTTTATCGCCTGCTGGTGGTTCAAAGCCCTGTCCACGGTTCGTCCAATGGCGGCCTGCATCGATGAATTTGCCTGTCCAGACGAGTTCGGGGCTGAGCTTTTCGATAGAAAATGACTGGTTCACACCTTTTGCGTAGCCGACGCCGATGGATCGAGGGCGAGCACCTTTAATAAAGTTTCGATAAATAACGGCGTTATCACCTTTTGGTTTAAGAAGGATTGGCGGATTCGTGTCTTTGACTTTGAGTCGGCTCTCAGAGAGGTAGACTTGGCCGCGTTTCCCTTTGAATTCGAGGACGATGCCTGGGGTTTCTGAATTGCGGTTAAAGTATTCGAGCCTGAAGTCATGCTCACCTTTTGACATACGAAAGCGTCTACGACGGGCTCTTTCAGGTCCCATTTTCCCCACGCCTTCAACAGTCACTATCTCTTCGCCATTGATAAACATGCGGGCACCGTCGCTGGCATCGAGGACGGCATTGAAGTCGCTTTCCACATCTGTATGGATCTTACCCGTCCAGACAATGCCGACGCCTTGAGTTCTGTCAGCGTGAGCGAGATCGATAAGATTACGCTTTTCCTCTTCAGTGGAGACGATCTCGAGCTGAGAGAAGTCAGGAAATGTTTCCCATTCACCATGGTAGACAGTGGCTATCAAGTGATTGAGGCGCACGTATTTCCGGTTACGCGGAATCGGGTATTTCTTGGTCAGTTCTTGAGCTGTCCAGGGAGCCTTTCGGTCAGCGAGTTCAGCTCGCACTGCAGCGATTTCATCAGAAGTGATCGCTTTTTTCTGACGGTTTCCCCAGCTTTTCCGGACGTAAGTGAGAATAGATGCTAACTGCTGATCATTTAAAACAGCTCCTTGAGGAGGCATGGCGAGATTATACATCTTACCGCGGACTTCGATTGGTCCGACCAGGCCTTTTAAAACAGCTGCAGCGGCTCTTTTTGGTGTGCCTTGGAGCCATTCACTCTTAGCGAGTGGTGGATTAGGATTCCCCTCTGCTCCCACGCCATCTGTTCCGTGACAAGCTGCACAGTAGAGGCCATACAGTTCCTTGCCTGACTGTTGAGCCTGCAGGGCAGCAGTGCTTAAGAAAAGTCCTACGGTCAGGAGAGAGAAACGGCGGAAGATCATATGAGAAGTATTACTAGTCATAAAGGGGAGATTTGTCATGAAAAACACTGACGACTTGTGACACACGTTAAATTGAGTGATTCTTCTATCGAAGTGAGAGCCCCCTCAAAGAAGATGATGACCCGTGCGATAGAGCTAGCGCGCAAGGGCATGGGGCGGACATCGCCAAATCCTGCAGTAGGAGCTGTCGTAGAGATGGATGGGCAGATCTTAGCTGAAGGCTATCATCAGAAATGCGGAACAGCGCATGCCGAGCGAGATGCTCTGAAAGGCCGCTCTTTCCCTGGAGCGACGATTTATGTCACTCTTGAGCCCTGCTCGACCCATGGGCGCACCGGTGCCTGTGTCGATGCCATCATAGAGGCCGGTATTTCTCACTGTATCTATGCTGAGGAAGACCCAAATCCACACCACGTAGGTGCAGCGAAGACTCTATTAGAAAAGGCAGGTGTGCAGGTTACTACTGGCTTTATGGAACAGGATGCGTCTGCACTCATTAGAGGCTTTCGCTCTGTGCAGACGCGGCACCGTCCGTGGGTCATAGCCAAAACTGCCATGAGCCTAGATGGCAGAATTACTCGCCCAGAAGGAGAAGGCCAGTGGTTGACTGGAAGAGAGGCTCGCCACTGCGTGCAGCAGCTGCGTAATGAAGTGGATGTTATTCTCACAGGTGGCGAGACCATCCGCCGTGATAATCCAGCCCTCACAGTGCGAGACTATGATCGCCCTATTCAACCACTCCGTGCCGTGATGACTCGTCAGGGTCTAGTAGGTGATTATAATATTTTCACTGATGAGCATGCTGACCGCACACGGATTTTTCAGAATATAGCTCCTGATCAGGTTCTCAAAAGCCTCGCGCAAGAGGGGTTTAATACTGTTTTGTTAGAAGCTGGCGGCACATTAATCGGAGAATTCTCAGATGCAGGTCTGATCGATGAATGGCTAATCTTTCTCGCTCCGATGGTGACAGGTGGGCCGAAGAGTGGTGTGGCTGGCCTAGGTGCTGAATCTGTCTCCGCAGCGCAGGGACTCACTGATGTGGCATTTCACCAACTCGGTGACGACGTCATGCTGCGCGGCCTAGTGAAGCGCTAGATGTCTAGACTGTTACACTTCTTGGAGAAGATGCTGCGCAGCTTTTTTCCCTGATACGATCGCCGCAGGTTATGTGGACCTGAAAGTTTCTATCTACCAGATCTGTAAATGAGGGTCTTGCTAAGTCTGCACCAACAATGAGGACTGGTTGAGACATAGACTCTAAGGAAACTCCAATTAACGTAGGGTGATTCCCTTAATGTTAGAGAGATGGTTTCGAAGTGCCTCGTGAGCGCTATCGACTTGTTTGCCTTTGAGAGTTCCTGTCTCTGACCGGTAGTGGAAGCTGTATGTAATCGCGCGCTTATCAGTATCGAGCTTTTCGCCAGATGGATCTGCGAAGAGATCTGTGCATGCCCAGTCGACGAGAAGTGGTTCTTTGAATTGGCCGAGAGCTTTTTCAATCGTCGCATTCGGAACGCTTATTGGGACTTCCAGTGAGACATCACGACTAGAGCCCGGGAACTGTGGGAGATCGCTCGCTTTAAAGGCCGGCTGAATCAATGCTTCAACTTTCTTCATTTCAAGTTCAGCAACATAGATAGGGGATGTTGCATCGATCTCGCGTGCCCGAGCAGGAGCGAGCTGAGCAAATGTGCCTATCGGTTTCCCATTCGCCGTGATGTCCGCGCAGAGTAGCCATCCATCTCGATCCCGTGGAGAGAGCTGAATCGTCGCTTGGGGGAGCAGTGCTGAAAGGACAGCTTTCAAGTCGTAGAGATCGACAGTGTTGGCTTTCTCGGACCAGTTGGAAGGGCCTCGCTTTCCACCCATTAGAAGGGCTAATGAATCAGCTTCTAAATCTTTCGCTTTTCCGCCCCCCGCATTTCGGAACTGGCGGCCCATCTCAAAGAAACGGAGAGAGTCTGCCCCTTGTGCAATGTTCCGAGCTGCGACTTGGATAAGCCCAGCTGTTAGGCTCGGGCGCAGTAGAGTGTGATCTTCACTTAAAGGCAGAGCGACACGAATGATATCGCCTTCCATGAGTGGACGGATCGGGAGGGAGTCTGCGAGCTGTGCTTCTGATATGAGTTTGATCGTCTGAGTTTCGTAGAAGCCGAGTGCTGCGAGGGATTTCTTAATATTAAGCTGAGCATCGTAGGATGCATCCGTCTCAGATGGCTCGACGAAGGTGCCAGCGAAGCGTGATTGAATATTATCGAGTCCATGGACACGCGCAATTTCTTCGACGAGGTCGATGTGCCGCGCAAGGTCTTGTCGATAGCTCGGCACGTTCCACGTTGTCGCATCTGCCTTCGTGAGTCCGAGATTTTCTAAAATTCCTTCTGCCTGATCGAGAGTGATGTTCTCTCTGCCCATGAGTTGGAAGAGGCGATCATGATCGAGTGTGACAGGCTGTGTGAGGACTGGTAGACTGCCCGCTATCTGTGTTGCTCCTTCTAGTGTTCCGCCAGTGAGTTCGATGATGAGTCGAGTGGCAAGGGCAGCAGCTGCGAGCACGTTTTCTGGATCCGTGCCACGCTCGAATCGGTAGGATGAGTCAGATGATAAGATGAGGCGACGGGATGTGCGGCGTATCTCAGAGGTGGTAAAATACGCTGACTCTAGTATAATATCAGTGGTAGATTCAGTGACGCCACTATCGAGGCCTCCCATGACGCCGGCGAGAGCCAGAGCAGAGCCAGAGTTGTCAGAAATCACTGCGTCCTCAGGTGAGAGCGTGTAGTCGACTTCATCGAGGGCTTTAAAGACTTCACCTTCACGAGCAGCACGCACCACGAGAGCACCTTCGACCTTGGCTGCATCGAAGGCATGTAGCGGATGGCCGAGTTCATGTAAGACGTAGTTTGTGATGTCGACGGCATTGTTAATAGGGCGCAGACCAATGGCTTCGAGCTTTTCTTTGAGCCACGCAGGGCTCTCGCCGATGGAGACTCCACTAATACGAGTCGCCGTATAGTAGGGACATGTAGATGTATCCAACTGGACGTCGGTAGCTACAGCAGTCTCGAGAGAAGCACCTTCAGATGCTGGCTTTAACTCCTTGTGTGACAGAGCTGCGAGTTCACGCGCTGTGCCACGATGGCTCAATAGGTCAGGGCGGTTAGGAGTAATCTCAATTTCTAAAATGGTGTCCGATGGAAAAATCTCGATTAAGGGCTGACCGATCTGAAGATCATCTGGGAGAATCATCAGTCCATCCTCAGCGTCGACAAAGCCGATTTCGCTAGCACCGCAGAGCATACCATTCGATGGGACGCCACGTAGCTTGCCTTCTTTAATCACAAATCCGCCGCCTAGGTCAGCACCAGGAAGAGCGCATGGGACTTTATCTCCGACTTTATAATTCTTCGCTCCACAGACGATCTGGCGCAGTGAGCCTTCGCCGGTATCGACCTGGCAGACTTTTAATTTATCAGCGTCGGGGTGCTGAACGGCTTCTTTAACCTGGGCGACGATGATGAGCTCAGACGGAACGCCTTTTGACTCAATTCCTTCGACCTCGATGCCTGCAAAGGTCAGGAGGTCATCGAGCTGCTGTGGTGAATGGTCGCTCAGATCGAGGTGATCGTTAAGCCATTTAAGTGAGGTAAGCATGAGAAACGGTGAGGTGTGACTCGTGTGTGAGTGATGGAGAAAATGTGTTAAGCGAATTGGCTGAGGAAGCGCGTGTCATTCTCAATGAGCGCGCGGATATCGCGGATGCCCCACTTGATCATAGCGAGACGATCTATGCCCATGCCGAAGGCAAAGCCGGTGATGTTATCTGGGGAAAAGGTCTCGTCCTTGCGACTCTCGCAGATGGCAGAGAACACAGCAGGGTCGACCATGCCACAGCCTGCAACTTCGATCCACTTAGGCTCTTGGCCCTTAGCGACGAGCTTAATATCGATCTCGAAGCTCGGCTCTGTGAAGGGGAAAAAGTGCGGACGGAACCGAGTCTCAGTTTCCGGACCAAAGAGAGCTTTGTAGAAGTATTCGAGCGTGCCCTTGAGATCTGCCAAGGTGACATCCTTATCGACAAAAAGGCCTTCCAGCTGTGTAAACACGGAGAGGTGAGTCGCGTCGATCTCATCGCGACGGTATGCTGATCCTGGAGCGATGATTTTCACCGGCGGTGTTTGCTTTTCCATATTCCGCACCTGCACAGATGATGTGTGCGTGCGGAGGAGTTTACCGGAATCGAAGTAAAAGGTGTCTTTCTCGTTACGAGCTGGGTGATCGGCCGGCGTATTCAATGCGTCAAAGCAGTGAAACTCATCCTCGATTTCTGGGCCATCTGCTAGGGCAAATCCCATGCGTCTTAGAATCTGAATCGCCTCATCCTTTACTTGAGTGATGGGGTGAAGGGCGCCGACTGGGATCTGGCGACCTGGAAGTGTGAGGTCGATTCCTTCCACGGACTTGGCATCAGCAGCCGTTTGGAGGGCTAGCTTTTTTTCATCGATCGCATGATTGATCGTGTTACGCGCTTCATTGAGAGCTGCGCCAAAGGCTGGTTTCTCTTCATTTGGCAGACTTTTCATCTGTGCTGAAGCTGCTGTGATACTGCCTTTTTTGCCAAGGTAGGCGATGCGGGCATCATCGAGCATCCGCTCGTCTGTAGCAGCGGCGATAGCGGCGAGACCATCTTGAGTGAGTGAAGATAAATCCTGAGACATGGAGAAAAGAGTAAAGTTTCCGGTAGGAGGACGTGATAGGGAGAGGAGTATGAGTCAACCTCGCGTTTGACAAGTGCGCACGGGATACGTGAGGACTGAGCAGCGAGCAAGTCGTTAGTGATTTATGCAAACACTTAGCTTCAATGACTGTTGAGAATGAAAAAATGCTTCTTATACCAAGAAGAAAAAGAAACTGGTAAAATTCGTGAGCGGTTTTTGCGTGAGACAAGGCGTCCGCAAGAGAGTAGTGCGGGCACTACGACCGGCGGAAAACGAAGGCTCATGGGAAAGACGCCGCGAAAGGCTCTTCAACGTAATCCACTCCGAGTCATCTCTCTCATTCATCACCATCCGGTTTTACCAGTTACTTTTTCTGATTGGTATTACGCATGAACGCCTCTGGAGAGGACGGTTTTCAAGTCGATGTCAAACGATGAAAAGCTTTCGAACAGAAGTCCCTTCAGCTCCCGTCACGAGACAAAAAATGCGGACGACCGTGAGGTGTCCGCATTTTAAAAAAAGAAAAATCAATCAGTTATGATTACCAAGTCTGTGTGCGAACGTGACTGAACTCACCTTCGAATCCAAGCTGTGGTGGGAACTCAGAGAGACCATTTGTTGGATCCATCTGGATGCGACCGTCTTGTCCACAGCGCTCATATGGTGGCTTGAATGTGCCACGATATGTTGGGCAATGGAATGTCACGAGCTCATAGAAACCGTAGCCGAGACGACGGAATGTGCGGCTTGTGCCATCGACTAAACCGTATGTTGCAGCCTTACGGCCATTTGCTCTAGAGCGGCGAACAAGCTGCTCAGGAATTTCCATAAATCCGTAGAGAATGTTAGAAAGAGCCCGGCCGAGCTTACGATTAGAAGTGTAATCAGCTCCTGGAGGGGCTTGGATATCGGCAGATGCTGTGCCTGTGAGGGCGACGGCAAAGAGTGTGAACGCAAGAGCGAGTTTTTTCATAACTGGTGAGGAAGATAATAAGAGCATTTGACTGTGGCAACGGGAAAATGTGGCAGTTTTTTCCAATCTCTCTTTTGCTACGCCATTTCTATGACACAGCCGCCGCCTTTGGCTGGAATGGGAGGGTAAATGCCTCGTGGAAATCGTAGATATTTTCGAAATCTTTTTGCGTGTCAGACTCCTGCTTGCCGAACATGCGTTCCTTGATCAGAGCAAAGACCATCTGGCCAACATCGCCTGTCGAGCGAAGTCCCCATTCTTCCATCAGTGTCGCAGCCATTGGTCCGAATTCTTGCAGGGCGTGATCGCGAAAGGCGTAAAGCAATTGGGAGGCAGACACGTGACCTTCATTTGAGGTCTTAGAGTCTTCTGCAGCCTTGAGAGAGACATCCAGCGCATCTTTTAGGAAAAAAAACGCCTGCGGATCGATATCTGAATTCCGCTGGATAATACGGGCGACTGCTTGGTCGAACTGCGCTGGCTTCATGACCATATAATAGTGGAGTTCGAGAAAAAGTGAAGGCCGAAGACTGAAACGCTTGAATAGAGCTTGGCGAGAATCGCGACCATGCCCATGGTGCGGCCATGCGTGTGATTCAGCTGAATGATCCAGAATATGCTCTTGTCGAGGAGGTCTTAGCAGTCGACCCAGATGAAACGGCTCTCGAGCCCGTGGCAGGGATTGACTGTAGTGAGGAAGATATCATGGCTCAGCGCGAAGATGGTGACACGGACCCGATCGTTGTCATCGAGCTCATCGCTCAGTGGGTGCCCGAGGGGCAGCAGGGGATTCTGGACTGGTTCTTTGTGCGTGAGTCCGGCCAAAGCGAAAAAGATCCAGGCATTCAGCACGGTGGTCCTTTGCTCGCCTTTACCTATGCGGGTGATGATCCGGACTTCGATAGACTGCTGCCAGATGCTGTCACTGTTTTAAACGAACAAGTCGACTTCTTAGAATTTGAACTCGGTGACGAGAGCGAAGAATGATTCAGGCAGTAAAGGGTGAACCGGATGAGGTGCTCGAAGCCTTTCTAGAGTGGGTGTCCGCTAAAGGGATCACACTTTATGATCATCAGGAAGAAGGCATACTCGAACTCTCCGAGGGGAAGAATGTTATCCTTAACACGCCGACTGGGTCTGGAAAAAGCATGGTCGCTATGGCCATGCAATACCGCGCCCTCTGCCTAGGACGCAGGAGTTACTACACCGTGCCGATTAAGGCGCTGGCTAATGAGAAATTTCTCTCTCTCTGTGAAACATTTGGCGCAGAAAACGTCGGCCTTGTTACAGGTGATGCGACAGTGAATCCTGATGCAGCGGTTATCTGCTGCACCGCTGAGATTTTAGCGAACATTGCTCTTCGAGATGGTGCACAGGCCAAGGTCGACGATGTGATCATGGACGAGTTCCACTACTACTCGGATCGTGATAGAGGCTGGGCGTGGCAGGTTCCGCTTTTGACTCTTCCGCAGGCTCGTTTCCTTCTCATGTCCGCCACTTTGGGTGATATGGATCTCTTTCAAAAAGAGATTACCAGTTTAACAGGCCAGGAGACTATGATTGTGCAATCAGACGAAAGGCCTGTTCCACTGGACTTTTCGTATTCTGAGACAGTCCTGCCAGAAAAGGTCGCCGAACTTGTAGAGGCTGATCGTGCGCCGATTTATCTCGTTCATTTCACCCAACTCGCCTGTTCGAGTTCTGCTCAGGCTCTCACTTCCATCAATCTCTGCTCTAAAGAGGAAAAGAAAGAGATTTCGGGTATGCTGCAAGAGGGGGATTTCCGTAGTCCCTACGGGAAAGAGATCGCGAAATATCTCCGCCATGGTATCGGGATTCATCACGCTGGCCTCCTGCCGCGCTACCGTGTTCTTGTCGAAAAGCTCGCTCAAAAAGGTCTTCTCAAAGTGATCTGTGGAACGGACACCCTCGGTGTGGGGGTGAATGTTCCCATCCGCAGCGTCCTCTTTACTCAGCTGTGCAAATACGATGGCTCTGGCACCGGAATTTTAACGGTCCGGGATTTTAAGCAAGTCTGTGGTCGTGCTGGTAGACGTGGCTTTGACGATATCGGCTACGTCTGTGCCCAGGCACCAGAGCACGTCATCGAGAACATTAAGCTAGAGGCCAAGGCCTCTGGTAAGAAAGGCAAAGTGGTGAAGCGTAAACCACCAGAGCGTGGCTTCGTAAATTGGGATAGATCCACCTACGAAAAGCTTCAGACATCTGCTCCGGAAAAGCTTAGTTCGAGATTTCGCGTGACTCACGGCATGCTGCTCAATGTTCTCAGCCGGACAGAAGAAGATGGTTGCGCTGAAATGAAGCGCCTCATTTCAGTCTGTCATGAGACTCCGGAGTCAAAACGGAAACTGGAGAAACGGGCCTGGGAGATGTTCCGCGGTCTGGTCGAAGGGAATGTCTTAACAATTATCCCAACAGCGGAAAGGTCTGGCCCTGCGAAAGTCCGTCTCAATGGTGAACTACAAGAAGACTTTAGCATGAATCATGCGTTGGGGCTTTATCTCCTAGATGCTATCGAGCACCTCGACTCCGCTGCAGTCGAGTATCCTCTCAATGTGCTCAGTCTCATCGAAGCCATCGTAGAAGATCCTCAAATCATTTTGCGGAAGCAGACGGAAAAAGCTAAAACAGAACTCGTCCAACAGCTCAAAGAAGATGGAGTTGGTTACGATGAACGGATGGAGGCACTCGAAGAAGTGGAGCACCCCAAGCCAGGTGCAGAATTTATTTACGATACCTATAATGCATGGGTGCTCGATCACAGCTGGGCGAAAGAAGCTGGAGTGCGCCCGAAGAGCATCGTGCGTGAAATCGTAGAAAACTATTATAGCTTCGTAGATTACGTGAAGCTCTACGGTTTAGAGAAAAGCGAAGCTGTTCTCCTCCGGCACGTATCTGAAGTTTATAAAGTCCTTGCTCAGGGAGTGCCACCCTCTGCAATGACTGAAGACTTAAAAGAAGTCGAAGAGTTCCTAGAAGATCTTGTGCGTGGAGTGGACTCCAGTCTCTTAGACGAATGGGAGATGCTCAAAGACCCTGAAAAAGCCCTAGCGAAAAAAGAGGAGGTCAAAACAGCTGTCGTCATACCACTCAGTAAAAGAAAGGCAGCCTTCGAGAAAGAGATACGCAAAACGCTCCATCTCATTCTTCAAGCTCTCGCTCAAGAGAACACCGAACAGTTGCGAAGTCTCATTACGAATCCGAGTGACTGGCCTGATGATATGATTTTCGAAAGACTCGATTCCTATTACGAGACGAATGACCTCATACGACTCGATCCCCAAGCCCGCTCGAAATCAAAAACTCGCCTCGATCTTCCTCATGCTGAACAGATGCTGACCGACTCATCAGGTGAAAGCGACTGGATGATCCGCGTCGATGTCGACTTTGCTACGACTGATGAGAGTGGGCGAGTGTGTATGAAGCTGCTCTCTATCGAATGTGCCGCACGTTGATGTTTCGCGGTAGCGTGAGAAGCCCTCTTATATAAAAAACTTGAGCCCCCTGTTGAACGCGGAGTGTTCAATGGAGGCCCAAATGAAGGAGGAAATGTGAAGTGAATTCCTAAAAATATGATCGATTAGGTCGATTCCTCTCCAGCGACTCCGAAGCCAGCTTTTTTCAGTGCAGCAACGAGATCGGATCGTTTAACCGCCTCAGCCGCTTTGACTGTTGCCACGTCTTTTTTGACTTTGACTCTTTTGACTCCTTCAACGCTTTTAAGTGCAGCCTGCACTTTTGCTCCGCATCCGGATGGTCATGTCATGCCTGTGACAGTCAGAGAGATTTTCTGAGACTTTCCAGCAGTATAATAGCCGATTTCAGCGGTTTCCGTCACTGCCGGAGCAGCAATAGCACCTGCCGCTAACACTGCCGTAGCAGTAATAAGTGTAAGTGTAGTTTTCATATTCTGTATTCTAACGAAATCAGGTCTAGAATAGACCCAATCCGATGTATGATGATTGCCTGAGAAGAATATTCCCGTTTTTCTCAATTTCTTTCGGTAGGAGGAAGGGTAGTCGCCACTGCTCACTGCTGCCACCGCCACAATGGCTTACGATATCGGCTTCCATAAAGCCCGGGCGGTCCACTTGCTGAGGGCCGCATTGGATTGGGAGTAAAGTTTTGAGGCGATGGCTGGTGTGACCGGTTTTGCGGCTAAGTCGCCCACTTCTCCCGTCATTCGGAAGGGCTTGGTGATGCGATCTAAAGTCCGTGCCTTGTATCCGGTGATGCGGTCTCGGGTGCTCTTGGGGAGTTTGGCTCTAAGTTTTTGGTAGCTCTTCACCCAGTCTGGCAAAGTGGTTTTAAATCGCACTCCGCAAGGCTGTTCGCTGAGTCTCCAGATCGCGATGATGACATCGATT
>CALFDI010000260.1 GCA_937952875.1 uncultured Verrucomicrobiales bacterium | reverse complement strand
TCAGACGCACTGATGAGGCATGAGTATAAGTGAGGAAATAGGTGTTTAGGCGATCTCTGCAGCGTGGAAGCCTGCCCAATCGTCGAGATTGTTCAGATTCACTGCGTCGCGAGGGATACCTTCAGATACACCGAGGTCTTTAAAGATAGAGTCGCAAACGTCATCAGTGTGAATGTATCCAGTGATAGCTGCATTGAGTTCAGCGATAGAGTCGACATCGACCTTTGAGCCATTTTCTTTTACGAAAGTTTCACATTCTAGATAAGTCGGCTTCGTTGCGATGTGCGCGACAAAAGCGTCTTTATCGATACCGAGCCCATCGAGCACCATTTGATCATATCCGGCACCGATACCTGGGTAGCCATCTGCGAGTTTACCAGCAGCTTCGAGCGAGGCTTTTTGCCAGAGGCGTGGGAGGTGAAGGACGCCGAGAGGACCAGCTGTGCCGGAACTAATAAGTGGAATGATTTTTGACATAACAAATATGCAATAAACGCGTTCTGACAGAGCGCAACTAAAGAATTTGTCAGATTTTACCGGACAAATAATCGAGGTTTATCGACCACTATTTTTCCTCTGAAAATGACGATGCATTCATCTCATCTAAAAAATCTTCCGCTACATAAGACCAAATTTCCCCCAGTGTCGGATGATAAGAGGGAATGCTAACAAATTCCTCCACTGTGAGGTCTTGATGCATGGCTACAGTCATCGTGTGTGAATAGTCGATGACGTGCGGCCCCATACCTGAAGCGCCTAGAATTTTCCCCGTCTTAGCATCGGCGATGAGTTTCACGAGGCCGTGTTTTTCACCCACGATCTCTCCTTTCCCCTGATCATCGTATCGATAAGTCGCAGAAATGACCTCATGGCCTTTGTCCTTTGCCGTTTCTTCGGTCAGCCCGACTTGAACGATTTCTGGGTCGGTGAATATCCCGAGGATATTGAGTTTTTCATTCCATGATGATTCGAAGGATGCCTGTGGATCTCTCAGATAGCTGGCACTATTTTTCCCGGCAACCTCACCTTGTATCACGGCGAGATGCACGACAGCGAGCGGACTGGCACAATCACCGGCAGCAAAAATATGGGGACACTTGGTTTGGCTGTGTTGATCGATTTCGATTCTCTTGAGGCTTTCTTCGAATCCAGCGTTTTGCAGCTTTAGTGAGTCTATGCGAGGCTTCCGGCCTGTCGCCACTACGAATGCATCAGTCTTGAGAGTGTGAGTCTTTTGGCTCGATTTATCCACCAGCGTAAGAATGAATTCACCTCCTTCGTGGGCCACGGTTTCTAGGCTGTGCTCGAAGAAAATATCGATGCCGAGATCTTCGCAACGCTGTAACATAGCCTCTGAAATGTCTGGCTCCATACCAGAGAGGAGAGGCCTAGATCGCGATAAAATGGTCACTTGAGAACCAAAGCCTTGAAATAAAAATGCGGACTCCATTCCGACTGCACCCGTTCCCATGACGACGACGCGATCAGGAATACGAGGAAGATCGACGATGTCGTCACTGGTCCAGTATGGAGTCTCTGATAAGCCTTCTATCTGAGGAATAGCTTCTTCAGAACCTGTTGCGATGACGAATGTCTTGGCCTTTAAAAAAAGAACTCCATCGCTCGTATCAACCTTGATTAGATGAGCGTCTACGAACTCTGCAGGCCCGCGGTAGAGTGGAAATGTTCCATTCGTGAGTGCTTTGACACGGTATTCTTTAAAGCCATCGATGAGTCTCTCTTTTCTAGACCGCAGTGCGTCAATATTGAGTGTTCCAGGTGAGACTTGGATTCCGAATTCGTCTGCTTCATTGATCGCTCTCAGTCGATTCGATGTCTCGAGCAGTGCCTTCGTTGGCATGCATCCTCGCAAAATGCACAGGCCACCCAGCTCTTCAGCTGAATCGATGATTGCGACGGACAGTCCGTGAGACTTGGCCGTGCGCGCAGCTGCATAGCCGCCACTCCCACCACCGATGACTATGAGATCATAAGATGCCTTAATATCCATGGGGCAACGGTAGCGCTCATTTAGGATATTTCAGCGAAAATGTTGAAAGTCTTATCAGAATCACTTGAGTGACTCTGGTTTGACGCCTGTGGCAGCCTTGCCGATACCAGCTGGGCTTGGCTTGTAATCACCTACTAGATCAATAGTGACATTTTCTGGCATGTCATCTTCCATTTCGAGACACCAGTATACGCCATTTACTAGAAGGCGGCGGAAGTTTGGATCGAGAAGGTCTTGGGAGCTTCCTATAGTTGTAGTGAGAATGCGCTGCGAGCTACCAGCGGGCACGAGCACTTCACGCGTCCAAGCCATAGGCATCATAGGAGTATTTTTCTCACCTTCTACGTTTTTAGAGTCCGACTGTAACGAATCAGTCACAGCACCTCTTAGTAGGATAGTGCATTCGGCAGGTGGATTGACAGCAAAGACAGGTGTTTTTGAAAAAATGTCTCCGACGCTTTTTAGGATAGCATGGTCTTTTTGCGAGGCCTCAGTCACAGAGCGGCTGCCTTGTGTGTAGGGTTTACCGTGATAGTCGATCCACGTTTCTCCCATCATTTGCCGACCGAATCCACCTTCCCAGTCTTTACTATCGTAGGAGTAGCTGGCGAAGGGGCTTTGAGAGTCTTTTGGATATTTGAATGCTTGGGTCGTTGTGTGAGTCCCGATAATTGGGATTCCTCGGTCGATCGCTTCTTTGAAGAATTTCATGCTCTCATCAGGCCATTGACGAGACTTAAGGCCGAGTATGAGAAGATCCGCATCGTCGATGGTCTCAGGAAAAGTTAAGCTCTTAGTATGTGTAGGATCAATTTCTCCTTTATCATTTATGGAGAAGAGAACGCTGCATTTAAAGCCGTGGTGCGTAGCGAGAATCTTGGCGAGCTGTGGCAATGCTTCTTCTGAACGGAATTCTTCATCACCCGCTATTAGAACGATATGAAAGCCCTCACCTGCACCTTCTTTTCCTTCAAAGGTAAGAGGGCCGTCTGCGGCGAAGCTTGTAGTCACAAGGGCGAGTAAACCCAGAGCAAGTGTTTTTAAAGAAGTCATTATATATGGGTAAATACAGTTTTTTTAGGTGATTTCTATCATTTATTTGACTGCTGGAGAGCGCTCTTCAATAGCTCTAGATACTCAGCACGTGGGACTTCGATGCCGCCAAAGGTCCGAAGATGATCTGTTATCCACTGGGTGTCTAGTAATTGAAATTTCTCATCACGTAGCCAATTCACGAGATGCACGAGAGCGATTTTAGAAGCGTCAGTTTTACGGCTAAACATACTCTCGCCGAAAAATGCACCTTCAAGGCTTACTCCATAGAGTCCTCCTTGGAGGCCATCGGCATCCCAGCACTCGATGCTATGAGCGTGACCGATGTCATGGAGGCTGCAGTAGCTCGCGATGATCGTTTCATCTATCCAGGTGTCAGTGCGTTCCGCGCAGGCCCGCATCACATCTTCGAAGGCTGTGTTCCGGCGCACCGTAAAGAGCTGTTTGCGTAAGGCTTTTTTCAGCCCACGGTTGATATGAAAACGATCGTCTAGTGGAATAATTCCGCGCATTTCTGGTGAATACCAGCTGAGTTCACCGTCATTCGCCATCGGGAAGACGCCTTGTGCGTAAGCATTTAGGAGGATGTCTGATGGTATGTGATCCATGATCAGTCGATATTATGAATCGCCTCTACCATGCGAAGGGCTTGGACATTCGGTAAGACATCATGGACCCGGAATACGCGACACCCAGGAGCGTAGCATGATGCTGTGAGGGTTGCTGTCGGCATGTCACGACGTGACAGATCAGAGTCTTCTAACAGTGTTCCGATGAATGACTTGCGAGAGACTCCTAAAAGTAACGGGCGGTGGTCGATACGTAGCTCTTCTAAGTGTTTGAGCAGGGCGAGATTATGCTCGAGCTTTTTTCCAAAGCCTATGCCCGGATCGAATAGAATACGCTCTGATGATACCCCGTGCTGTCTGCAGGCTTGGAACTGTTGATTCAGGAAGTTGGCAACATCGTAGACGACGTTTTGATAGGAAGGGTCATCCTGCATCGTCTCTGGGACTCCTTGCGAGTGCATGATGATAATTCCACAGTCTTTACGAGACCAGAGCTCCAGCATTTTTTCATCGCGTGTGCCTCCGCTGATGTCATTTACGATATCAGCTCCAGCATTTAGCGCTGCTTCTGCGACTCTAGCCTTCGTGGTATCGATAGAAATGAGAATGTCTGTTTCTTTTCGAATCGCTTCGATGACTGGTAATACTCGCCGCATTTCCTCGATAGGATCGACTGACCGCGCTCCTGGGCGAGTCGACTCACCGCCAATATCAAGAATATCTGCTCCATCTGCAATCATTCGCCGAGCATGCTCGAGCGCCATGCTTGGTGCGTCGAACTGACCACCATCGGAAAAGGAATCTGGAGTCGTATTTAAAATCCCCATAATCAATCCCTGACGGGAGAGATCAAAAGCGTGCTTGTGGAATTTCCAAATCATACCGTGAGACACCAGTCTTATGACAGCTGGAGTTCATATGATTTCTCTGATGTCCCTCTGAGTTTGGCAAGCTTTGATCCGATTTGAGCGGAGTATCTTGCTTAGTCGCTCTCGTGTCGTGCGATAATCATTATGAGTAAGCGGCTTGAGGAAATATTGTGCTATAGCCCTACTCCGAGAGGCTAACTAAATATCATTTGAGTGTTCCGAATAGGTCACGTTGGGGACTTGCGAATCCGGAAAGTGAGGAATAATCTGAATCTCATGAAGAGATGGTTAACCGTGAAAGTGCTGATAACGACACTCCTCTTAGGCGCGTTCTCAGCACACGCTCAAGAGGATGAGATCAACTTACGTTTTATAACGAATGAAGATGGCAGTCGCACGGAATTTCATAAAATGGGCGATCCTCGCACATTGATTAAGAAAACACGTTCAAAAGATGGTGTTCTTCAGTCTGTGACTGTCTACACGCTCAATGCGGGTGGTGATCAAGTCTCAGCACAGATCTATGATGCGAAAGAGACTCTTCTCTACAATGTCATCTATGGATACGATAAGAAGACGGGCCAGATGGTAGAAGAGCAGATTTGGGATGCTCGAGTGGAACGAATTTCAAAAGATACCGGGCAAAAAATCCCCGTGAGACGATTTATTTATAATTACGATGCTCAGGGGCGTCAGCAGCGACCCGTCGCACTCACTCTTATCCCTGGAGCAGTCGTCGAAGGCTCATTCATTGATAATGGATCAGCTATTCCGAAAGGAATCTTTGATGAGTAATACTATCCGCATATGAAGCCGACTCGGCTCCTTGCATGTCTCGTTTACGTAACTGCTGTGATCAGTGGATGGCTCTATGGGCTTCACTGGAAGAATACAGCTCAGTCTTCTAATACCGAGAAAGATACGACTGAAGAGAGTTCGGTCATTCGAGAACAGGAAGAAGAGATAGAACTCCTCAGAGAAGAGAATGCCGTTTTACGGTCACTTGCTCAAGGTGGTGGCGATTACCCGATTAGTGCTGAGCAGCAGGCCTTCATCGAAGATCAATTAGGGCTGAAATTTCGCTCCACACCTCGTGTGAAAAAAGCCAGTCCAGAGGAATTGAGCGATGCGGTCTTAGGTGAGTTAACGCATCTTTATGGAGAAAGCGGTTTAGACGAGCGTAGTATACTCTGGGGATTGCTAGGGCTCATTCCACTCGAGCAGAATGTGCGTGGTCAGTTTCATGCTGTCGGCACTGAGGGCATTCGAGGCACTCTCAGTGCTGATGGGATTCTAATCGCTGCGGACTTCGATTCAGAGCATGTGCGTGATGCCTCAGCGCTCGTCCGATTATTGGCCCAGTTACTGATTGATCAGTATCTAGTGACGCCGCCATCTGCTAGCGATGACACCCGCTGGGCACATGTAGCACTACGTGACGGCTTGGCGGCACAAGTGACATCTGCCTTTCAGGCGAGGCAGGCACGTTTACTAGGCACATTATCGACTGGGGGAGATTCTCGCTCAGCAGAGCTCTTAGCTAGCATGCCGACTTTTGTGCAAGAGGTCATATTATTTCCTCCGCAATATAGCTTGAACTACCTAGATTCGGAAAGTCTGACGCCAAGGGAATTATTAGAAAATCCTCCGGTGAGCACAGCACAGATCTTTAGGCCAGGGTATGAGAGGCAGGCTGGCACACTTGGTCAGCTGGGGCTTTATGGGCTACTTCGGCAATCGCTTTCGGCGGAAGAGGCTTTAGCTCTCTCGTCTAGCTGGCAGGATGATCTGATAAAATATGAAGAAAACAGTAGCAGCTGGGAGGTGACGGTTTCGACAGTTGAAGATGCTAGATTGATAGTTGCTGCCGCTAAGACAACTTTAGAGGCGTCCTTTCCTCGTGGTGAGCAAGAGACTCTTCCGCTTTTTCTGCAGCGTGATTGGAAAGTTCTCCAAGAGGGGAATCGCGTAGTCATGATAAATAATTCAGTCGAAACACCTGCTTTTTAACGATTTATTTTAGTCAAATTATAACAAGTGAATCTGAACAGATTCATCAGATTAAAGAATCAAACAAGAGAGCTTGACCGCTCATGAGATTTTGTTCATTTCCCGGCAGTAATGACTTTTGGAGAGACCAATGTAGCATGGAATGATGATGTAGTAGCTCTG
>CALFDI010000259.1 GCA_937952875.1 uncultured Verrucomicrobiales bacterium | reverse complement strand
AGGGGCGATTTGAGTGACCAAAAAATCCACGCTGTGTGAGATGCAGCGTGGTTTAAAGAAAAAGAGTTAAGGATCGGTTAAGATCTTGGCTTAGGAGGGCGAACAGGCGTTGTCTTCTTTGAAATCTTCTCTCCTGTTGAGCGGGCGGGTGCTTTTAAAGACACTCGTTGTGTCAGGTGGGATGCAGCTGAACCTTTTTTCGCTGGAGCTTTGAGACTCACGCGTTGAGTCAGTTGGGAAGGGGCCTGCTGGTTCTTTTCTGCAACTTTTTTGTCGCTGACAGATTTGGTGGATTTTTGAGGCGTTTTACTTGTTTTCGAAGCGTTCCCTTTCTTAAGACTCGCGAGTTCTGTCTTAGCTAGAGAGAGGGCTTTGGTTCTTTCGTTGCATGTTTCTTCAAGCGTGGAGAACTCATCCTTTAAAGTCGCTTCTCTGACTTCCATACGGTCAATGTGCTCTTCTAATTCATTTGTGAATTGGTTAGCAGCTGTGAGGTTGGTCTCCAGTGTCGCGATACTGTTTTGAGCGTCTGCGAGATGTGCTTCTGACTCTGTTAATGCTGATTTAGCAGTGTTGTATTGATCTGCTGCTGCTGTGAGCTGAGAATTCAACTCTTTCGCAGTGCCGTTCATGATGAAGTAGCTGAGAGCTAGTCCAGCGAGAAAGGCAACAAAAGCAACGATTGAAAATGTGATGGGGTCCATATGTAGAGGAGTAATGTAGCAAAAACTACTAAGTTAATCTAGATCCTAAATTGAACGATTTTCGTTACAGATGGAAACACAAAATACCATTCCCCCTGAGATTTCGGCAAAAAATGGACTAACTTTTTGGAAAAAAGGCTAAATTGGGAGCTTTACCGAGAAAAATGAGCAGAATAGGCACAAGTCCGTCGACTAGAACTGGAACACCTCTGACTCTTGTCACATTACGGGGAATTCGTTTCCGCAGATGTCTGATTATGCTCGCATGTCCATTCCCAGCTATCGGGATCATGCCATGCTTTTGCTGAAAGTGTGATGTTAATCTGATCGCCCACCGAGACTTGGGTCTGATCAACACGAAGTATCCGATACCCCCAATGAGATGCTCTTTCTGGATCTATAGGACTAGAGCTAAGAATGAGGTCTTCATCCACTTTGGCTTTCATATAGATGGCTAAGCCATCGAGTATTCCAGCCTGTGTCACTGTGCGGGTGAAGCTGACAGAGAGAGGGAGCGAGCTATTCGTCACAGTGTGCAGGTCAACTTCGATGAGAGGCCTTGGTGTTCCTAGAAAATGCTTTACGAGGCTTAGATCACAGCTCACGAGCCTGTAGTAGTCAGGATAGTTTGGCGGGCTTGATTTGATACTAGAAAAATCAAAGCCGTGAACATCATTAAGCTCCCAGATGTAAGGGACGCGCCTCTCATCGTGTAAGGTCATCGGCTCGCAGTAGAGTTCGAACTCGCTAGGAAGGATTATTCCTCCAGGCTTAAGTAAGCGATCTCTCAGGTCGCAGATATTTGGCACCATGTGCTCGTCAAAGAGGTAGTCACCTATCTGCTCATGCAGGAGGACGTCGACCTTTTCATCGAGAAAGAATTCAGAGCTATGAACTTCTTCAAAGTCCACGTTTTCGATGCCGTTCTCTGCAGCGAGAACCATTGCGTGATCGATAATAGCAGAATGGTCTACCGCGTAAACTTGTTCAGCTCCTTGTCGCGAGGCAAAAGCTGCAAGAATGCCGGTCCCTGTTCCGAGATCGATCACGCGGTCGCCAGGCTTAATGTGACGAGAAATCGCCTCGTGGTAGAAGGCCATGCGTTGTTTATCCGCCAGCATACGTTCCTGTTCATGCAGATCAGTGAAGTAATGTTCGTTAAAGCGCCGATACTCGTCCGCAGAGTGATCGCTGTCAGTCGGATCTTCGTCACTGACGGTCTCATCAATATTCACATCTGGGTAGAACCAGCTATTGAATCTGCGGGATCCTGCCAGCAAGTCACCCAGTGAAGAGGTGGCCCTTCTGACGCGCTGAGACAGACAAACAGTTAGACGCTTAAGTGAAGCAATAAACACGAACAAGAGGAGGTGTCAGAGTGTAGTTTAAAAAGAATCGGTTGCAGAGTTCTTCTGTGTCTATCCGCCTGCGAAGACTGGCTGGAATCCAGCCTCTGTTAGGATGCGCTTCACCTCATCCCGTTTATCACCTTGGATTTCGATTTGGCCGTCTTTGACCGTGCCGCCTACGCCGCACGCCTTCTGCATGCGTTTCATCAATTCTTTTTTCTCGGGCAGGCCAATTCCGGTGAAGTTTTTCGCAATGGTTACGCCTTTCCCTCCGCGTCCAGACGTCTGTCGAATGATGTCGACGCGTCCTCGTTTCGTATTTTTTTGTCCACGTTGAGATGTTTTCACAGGAAGAGGGGTCTCAGGCCCTGCTGGGAGATTAGACAGTGCATCGAGCGAGCCGAAAGCGTTTGGGAGTGGAGATTCTTTCTCTGAATCAGGTGTTCTGTTCTTCTTCCGGCTCATAGGCGGCATTCAAAGACGATTTTTTGAAAAGTTCACGTTCATATTTTGCCTAGATCTCAAAAGAAATATTACCCTTGTTCGCTTGATTCTATTACTGATGAGAAGAGCTCGTCTACACGCCTTTGATCTATACCATCTCTTCCGCGCCAGACTGCAGCATGATCTGACCAACTACTTTTGAGGGGGATTTTGTCAAAATCAGACTGTGAAACTGATGGGATTCTCAGTATCCCGCTCGCGACAAAAATCTCAATCAATGCGTCACGTTCTTGCTTGTTCGATTTGATGTGTGGTTTCCATGCTATTTCGATATCTCTCGCTTTAGCATCATTAGGTAGCTGTTCGATAGCTTGGATGAGCTGCTTCAGAATCAAAAGATCCTGCTTGGAACATTGCTCCGGCGTTTCACGGATTGATTGCTCGAGAATAAAGATGTGACCAGTCAGTCCGTTTTTCGGTATCGCCCCCCATTTAATACGAGCAAAGTTCGTTGCGTTAGAACGGATCATTGTATCAGGCATTTCTGTGCAGACACGGCAGCCGTGTGGGCCCGAATACTTGTGTTTAGCGAGGCGACTTAAGATAAAGTAACTGCCGAGTGCTGGGCGATACTGCAAGTGCCTCGTAGAAAGAGAATGCAAAAAATCTCGGACAATCTTGTTAAGATTTACAGAAGCCGCAGCCTTCATTCCTCTCTTTACTGCCTTATTGTGTGTAATCGCTTCGTCCGGAAAGTAGTAACCTGCTGCCTCTGCATAACGCACGTCGAGTTCGCTCGCGGCCTTTGCCGGGATATTCCATCCACTTGGCGACCAATACATGCGTGAGAGAATGTCCCACGCTTTCTGGTTTCGTTGAATGTTTGCGGACATTGCAGCTGAGTTTATATCTTGCAGCTCTAGTGTGAAGAAGATTTCAGCGAGTGTTTTTCACACAAAAAAAGAGCTACCGATTCATTTCGATAGCTCTTTTTTTAAGATGGCGGACCCGGAGGGATTCGAACCCTCGATACC
>CALFDI010000258.1 GCA_937952875.1 uncultured Verrucomicrobiales bacterium | reverse complement strand
TTTAATCACGCGCTGGACTACCGATTGTGCCCACTTGCGGTCCCAGGCCTGGTCAGGTGAAAGTGCTGAATCATCAGCCTCAAGTTGATAGAGGCTCTGGCCCTCTTCGAAATCGAGAGATAGGGGGAGTTGCCCTTGATTGCGCTGCTGAGCCTGATTGCGTCGCCAGTCTTGTTGAAGGTGGCGTTGTAGACAAGTGAAGAGAAAGCTGCGAAATTTTCCCCGTTCGCGGTCAGCGCGCTGAAAGGCTTCGCGACTCAGCATGGAGGTGAAAAAGCTTTGGGTATGGTCCTGTGCATCAGGGTGGCTGTGTCCCTGACGGCGGATGAAGGAGTAGACCGGAAACCAATAGCGCTTGCAAAGTTCTTCCAGAGCGTGCGCTCGCTCGTTTTCCGAGCCTTCTTTGAGCCCTATGACCAAGGACCACTGAGTGGCCTGAGTAGAGGGCGAGTCTGCATTTTGCTCAGAAGAAGACATAGATGAGCGAAAGATACTATCGTCTTCTACTAATAGAGTAAAGGGCACCTCCGGCAACTTCATTTCTAAAAACAGACTCAGATTTTCCCATCTCAGCGTTGGTTTTAGACCTTATGAATTCATTCAAAAAATCCAAAATCGCCTTGATCTGAGAAAGTCTGAGTCTGTTTTTGGGTCGAAAGCAAGCTACCGGAGGTGCCCTAAAGAGGCGTAATATTAACCCTCATGAACTGATCGTCTTTGTGCAGTTAGTCTTTTTTCTCTGTGGTAGAGATCTGTTGAAATGATTATGTCTCTTTTGTGCATAACAGTTTAAAAGAGCCTGCCTCTTTACCAGATCATGATCGAGGGAGTTCTCCGGTTCGAGGTTTTTTACGCTTCAGAGAGTGGAAGATCAGTGGAATTCACATGATAAGCTGGGCGCTTTTTTTTGTCAGCTACGTCATTGTGCTTCACGCCTTTTGGAAGGACGTTGATGTGGCTTTAGTAATGGGGCTGTTGATGATGCCGGGCTATCTGGTGCTTACGGCGGCTCTGCGCGTGATTTATGGGAAGATTAAGGTCGAAAGGTTAAAGCCGCAAATTTTCCCGATCATTTTAGTCTCATGCGTGGGAGCGGCGTTTTGTCAGATAATCCTCGCTATCCCCGCTTTGGAAATCGTGGCGACCATCTCGGAAAAAACGCTGAAGCAAAATCGATCTGTGGCTCGGCTGGTTTTCCATAGTATGGTTTTCTTCGGGTGGAGCTTAGCTCATCTCTGGCTGAAATCAGAACGCGAGGTGAATCTGGAGACTGAGAGGCGGGGCGAAGCCTCTGCGGCTGCAGAGCGTGCGGAGCTGCAGATGCTGCGCTTTCAGCTGAATCCTCACTTTCTTTTCAATTCGCTTAATGGGATTATCACTGAGATTCAAGATCGGCCACCGGTGGCTCTAGAAATGACGCATCGCTTGGCGGAATACTTGCGCCATACCTTAGAGTTCAGAGGTGAGCTGCTGGTGCCTCTTCGGCATGAGGTGAGCGGGGCGCGTGAGTATTTAGAGATTGAACGAGATCGTTTTGGTGAGCTACTAGAAGTGTCGTTTGATGTGCCGGAGGAGTTGGGAGATGTGCTGGTGCCATCATTTCTGCTGCAGCCGCTAGTGGAGAATGCGGTGAAGTATGGGCGCAAGACAGAGGCGCAGCAGTGGCAAGTGAGTGTAGAGCTGAAGGCTGAAGGGGAAACGTTAAACATTCAGGTGCGAAACCATGGATCGCTAAGTGATCAAAAGAGCGATCTTTTCAATGAGCGGGGTAAAGCCTTTTCCGGTGGGGTGGGGCTGGATGTCTTACTCCGAAGGTTGGCTCTGCACTATCCAGGGCGTCATGACTTTTCTCTGAAACAAGAGGGGAAATACGTCTGTGCTCGTATCGTTCTAACAGGGAGGGCGCGTTGAAGGTTCTGTTAGTTGATGATGAGCCTGCCGCCCGCCGAGGGATGGCGATCCTACTGCGTGCACACGCGGATATTGAAATTATAGGAGAAGTCGGGAGTGTAGCGGAGGCCAGAGTTAGTCTCGCGGAGGAGCAACCAGATTTGATTTTTCTCGATGTGGAGATGCCTAAGGCGGATGGTTTCGCGCTCAAGGATTCGATCGCCGATGAGACAAGGACCATCTTTGTGACGGCCTATGCCGAGTATGCAGCTCAGGCCTTCGACGTGCAGGCGCTGGACTATCTCCTAAAGCCAGTGCGCCCGGCTCGTCTAGCCGAGGCTTTGGATCGGGCGCGAACTGCCTGTCAGTCAAAAGCGCCGCTTCAAACCTCCATTATTTTACGAGATCAGAAGAAAGACATTGTGGTGGCTTTGGAGAATATTCTGGCTCTTGAGGCTGAGGGTGACTACACGCGTTTTTTGCTTCAAGGGCGGGCGCCGCTTTTGGGCACTCAGAACCTCGGGGCCTATCAGCAAGAGTTGCCTGAGGCTCAGTTCGTGCGGGTGAGTCGCTCGCTCATTGTGAATGTGGAGCGGATCGATTCGCTGGATGTGCTGAGCAGAGATTCCTCTGAGCTCCATCTTAAAGGTCTGGATCAGGTGATTCTTCTGAAACGTGCTGGCACGCAGGTCCTGCGTGCTCTTCTCAAGGAACTCTCGTAGTTGCGAGTGATGGCGGTGGAATTGGTCACGGGTGATATGGGATGGATATCTGTGTGTGGTCGTTTCATCGGTTAGATGGCCTGCTTCATCGAAATAGAGTCGTTAGAAGAGTGAAGAGACTTCAGGTTATTAGGGAATAAAGACGCGTGATTGGGCATTGGGCCGGGCATGCGGTTTTTAGATTTTAACGCCATTTCCCTATGATCACCTCCTCATTGAAGTCTTTTAAGAATCAAGCCTTCAGCCTCGCCTTTTGTTGTTCTTTTTCTAGCCTTTATGCTGACCAGATTATCTCGGATGATCTGATTATTCAAAATAGTCTAGGCATCGGGATGGATGTCTTCAATGGAGAGGACTTTGGCTTCACCACTCTTCTTCTGAAGGAGAACAACTTGCGTATTCGTTTCAATGATACGAGCGCGTCTGCCAGCTTTCCCAGCAACGACTGGGAGCTGACAGCTAATGACACATCTAATGGTGGGGCCAATCGATTCTCTATCTCCGACATCACCGGAGGACGCGTCCCTTTTACCGTTTTTGCGGGTGCTCGTAATGATGCTCTTTTCATCAGCGGCAATGGAGATATCGGCTTTGGCACATCGGCCCCAGCTCAAGGACTTCATTTGACCGGAGGTGACAGCCCGACCATACGTTTAGAACAGGATGGCAGCGGTGGTCCGGCTGCTCAAACATGGGATCTTGGAGGGAATGAAGCTAACTTCTTCATCAGAGACTTTAGCAATGCGTCTCTCATTCCTTTTCGGGTGAAACCCTCCACGCCCAATGACACCCTGTCTCTCGGGCTCAAGGGTGTGGGCATGGGAATCAACAATGCCAGCCACCTCCTCCACGTGAGCGAGGCCGATGATGTTCAGGCAGCTCTCATTGAGAACACCAATACTACTAATGGCGCACGCACCATGCTGCAGCTGCGCAATGCTGGTCCTACCAGCTTACAGATCAGCAATGCCACTACTAGCGGCACCGCTTCCGATTGGGATCTGACCGTTGATGATGCAGGCTCTCTCCTGATTCAACGTGGTGGCGCGACCCTCGTGACGATTGATGCGACTGGGAATCTCACTGCTAGTGGCACGGTGAATGGCTCTTCCGATCTCAATCGTAAAGAGAACTTCGGCGAGGTCGATAACGGCGCCCTGCTGGAGAAAGTCTCTTCTATTCCGGTGCGTTCTTGGAGCTACAAAGGAGAAAATGTGACGCACATCGGCCCGATGGCTCAGGATTTCTATCAGGCTTTTGCCCTCGGTGTCAGTGATCGCCAGATTAGTATGGCGGATGCTGATGGCGTCGCTCTTGCCTCTATCCAGGCTCTCCATGCCGAATCCAAGGCGAAGGACAGGAAGATAGCGGATTTGGAAATTCGTCTTCAGAAGCTGGAAGGTCTCCTGAAGGGCGCCGCAGAGTAGCTCTTTTACGGTTGCAGGGTTCTTGGGGGACGTCTCCCACCATGCAATCATCCTTTCTTTTGTATCCTTTAAAAATCGATTAATTCCCTATGGACTCCCGTTCGCTTTCTTCCCCTGCGCTGAAGTTCATCGCATCCCTCTTTCTTTTACTGAGTTCTGTTCTTCATGCTCAGGAATCTTTGACTCTGACTCTCAAGGAGCCTGCCGACGTGGCTTCTGGGCAAGCAGTCATTCTTCTGGAGTGCGAGATCACGAATCGGAGCGCCAGTCAGGTAGATAACATCGCGTTCACTATCAATTTGCCATCGGGAGTCACGGCTCTCGCCACTCCGGCTGGAACTCACGATTTCATCAGTGGAACGATCACGGCCAATGATGGCGACAGCACCGCCTCATTTTCTGGGGGCTCCATTCCGGCGAATGCAACAAGATCGGCAACTCTCTCCATCTCTGCTCCTGCGACGGGAGACTACACCCTCACAGGCACTGACTTCGCTTCTGATCTGGGGATCGGCTGCGATGCCGCCACTGTTCTTAGTGTCCTGACCGACGACTCTCTCTTCGGTATTGCTCAGAATGTTTCGGTCAATGACACTGAGGTCACTTTCGACATCTATCTGGAAAACCTCGACTCCGCTACACTGACTGAACTCAGCGTCATCCATGATCTCGATAGCGTTTTCGGGATTGGAAATTATGAATTCATCTCGGCTCCCACCTTCATCGACGACCCTGAAACTTTTATACTTAATCCTGCCTTCAATGGCAGCTCTTTCAAAGAACTTATCCTGAGCGCATCTTCAAACGGTCGCTCGGTCACTCCGCCGGCTTTCGCTGCAGGAGACACGGCGCAGATCCGCTTCACCGTCAACGTCCTCAATGTTGCAGATGTTGGCATTGGATTCGAAAATTACTCCAGCCAAGCTGAAAGCCGAGCCCGCAGTCAGTCAGGGCTCACGCTGGATCTCTCCGGCAATGGCACCGACCCAGACCCCACTGGTAATAGCAATGCTGGAGAAGTGGGTGAGGATGATGCCTCGACCTTCTCAATCAGCACCACTCCATCAATTGGCCTAGCGTCAACGGTGCAGGTTTTTGGAAATAATTTAAGCCCTCGGGTCAGGTTGACCTGGTATCTGGAAAACCTAGGTGACGCAGCTTTGAACAATGTGACTCTCGAGAGCAATCTCGATGACGTCTTTGGTGCAATGAATTACACCATCTTTACCAACGCCAGTTTCCGCCCAGAGATTGTGCAAAATGGCGCCAATCTTAATCTCAATAACGCCTTCAATGGTTCCACAAACACAGCCATTCTAGCACCCGGCAGCACGCTCATGCCTGGAGAAAAGGCCATCATTCGTTTCGAAACGTTAGTAAGCAACGTTACCGATCAGGGAAATGGCACTGGTGTTTACCTGAATACAGGCACCGCTTCTGGTGAGCACCCTGATGCAGGTCTGACGACAACTACTGACACTTCGGACTTCGGCAAGATCACTGATGAGAACGGAAATGGGAATGCGAATGAAGCAGGAGAAAATGACCCCACTCGTTTTGCCATCGGCTCCCGCATTGGTCTAGCCAAGGATGTCTCTGTGAACGGGGCCGAAGTCACCATTGACTATTATCTGGAGGTCTTCGGATCCGAGGTCGTTGAAAATGTGTCTCTGAGCGATAATTTCGACGCCCTTTTCGGTGAGGGGAACTATACTCTCACTGATGCCTCTACCTTCATTGATGATCCGGGCACCCTTAA
>CALFDI010000257.1 GCA_937952875.1 uncultured Verrucomicrobiales bacterium | reverse complement strand
CGATTGAAGTGAGGATTATTTGAAACATCATCTACGAAGTATGAGAGATCGCGTAGTTGTGTGAGATCTTGGACGACCTTGATGCCTTTTTTTAACTCTAGAATAGGAATGACGCTCGTAAGGTTACAGTTACCTGTGCGTTCTCCGTAGCCATTGATCGTGCCCTGGACATGAGTGGCTCCAGCTTCGATGGATGCGATGGCGTTTCCGACGGCGAGTTCGCAGTCATTATGTGTATGAATGCCGACTGGTGTATCGGGGATAGCAGTTCGAACGGCTTGAGTAATCTCTGCGATTTCAGAGGGAAGTGTGCCGCCATTCGTATCACAGAGGACGAGGCAGGCTGCACCTCCTTCGGCAGCGGCTTTCAGCGTATCGAGAGCATGCTCTGATGAGGCCTTATAGCCGTCGAAGAAGTGCTCGGCATCATAGATGACTTCGCGTTCATTTTGTGTGAGGTGACGAACGGTGTCTCGGATCATCGCTTGATTCTCCTCAATGGTGGTGCGCAGCACTTCAGTGACGTGAAGGTCCCAGCTCTTACCAAAAATGGTCACCACTGGAGTGGCTGCGTCTAACAGAAGTTGTATTTGTGGGTCATCCTCCACAGCTATGTTTGCTCGGCGAGTCGACCCGAAGGCTGCAATCTTAGCGTGTTTGTATGTGCGCTTCGCTGCCTCAGCAAAGAATTCGACATCTGTCGGATTAGAGCCCGGCCAGCCGCCTTCAATGTAATCGACGCCAAATTGATCGAGGCGTTCGGCGATTCGTAGCTTATCTAGAAGAGATAAATGAAATCCTTCTCCCTGCGTTCCATCACGGAGGGTGGTGTCATAGATAGCGACTGCTGGCTGAGAATTGCTCATGAGAGGGGCGGTTTAGACGGCTTTGCGGCGCTGGGCTAGTGTAAAGAATTCAGATTTTTGGAGAAAAACTGATTTTATGAATGTCGGTAGAGTGCTCCTTCCGACTTTCTCTTGAGTGCTAGGCCCTTCGTGTTTATGTCTTTTAGACGTTCTCCGAAGTCCGTTCAGCTTTGGGACATTCTATGAATACGCTTTCGACACCTCAACGCTCGCGCTTTTTCGCTGACTCTTTCTGGGGCTTAGGGCTTTTATTAGCGTTCATTCCTTATTTTCAGAGATGGGTAGTGACTCCGGCTGGCGATCTCCTTCGTCAAGGTCCAGGCAACTTAGGAGTGAACATTCTGATCGGCCTCGTGATCTTCATTCTCGCATCTATTCTATGGGGCGGAGTGGGGAAATGGCTGACATGGCTCGCTGGGCAAAGTGTTTTTATGCACAAGGCTGCGTTTAGCTTGTTAGCGGTGGTGGCGATCTGGACAGGGGCTCTGCTCATGTTCGACAGTGAATCTCTTGCGGCATTTTATGGACAATTTCTTCTTTTAGGGACCGGGTATACCTTGGCAATTATCGGGACAGTGCGGATGAAGCGAGGGGCCGCTTTACTGAAGGCAGGCGCAGAGATTTTACGACAGAAGAAGAGGTGGAATGGTGTCTTTTACTACATTCTTCTGGCTCTCCTCCTGATGCATAACGCGGTGCTGCTGTGGAATCAGAAAGGCCTGTCTGTGGCTCAGGAGATCAGCGCTTTTATTGGACGCTTAGGCACTCATGTCTTCATGGTTGCTCTTATCTTTTTCCTCATACGCTTGATTAAGCGCACGGGGCCTAGCTTTATGAGATGGGGTGTCTGGGCTATAACGGGTATCGTGCCAGCACTGATCGTAGGAGATCTACAGATCTCTCTCTACTGGAATAAGAATTTACTCAGCCTCTTTAATTCACTGACAGATTCTGGTCAGTTAGATGTCGAGACAGAGCTACGTGCTACAGGGTTAGCTGTGAATACGCTGGGAGCATACGGGATCATTGTAGGCGGCTGCCTCTTGTCTGCTTTAGTGAGCTTGGGTCTTTGGAGAATTTCAAAAAAATGGAACATGATGGTGTCTCCCATCGTGATTATCGTGATCGGAGTCTGCGGGTTTGTTGTGGCGAGTGTGGAGCAGGGAGTTGGAAAAAACTGGAAAGGCCTCAGTTCCTGGAAACGTGAACATCAGCTCTTTGATATCCATCTAGCAGGTGTGCAGCCGCCTTTCGGATATGGCCAATTTACTGTTCAATTCGTAGATCGGAGTGTGAGTGATGTGCCAGAGGTGAAAGTGCAGAATGTCTTACCAGATATTCACATTATTATGGTGGAGACCTTCCGCGCAGATGTGGTGAGCGAGGCTCTCACTCCGACTCTATATACATTCCGGGAACAGGAGGCTCAGACGTATCAAAAGACTTTTTCACTCTCTAACGGGACTCATCTCTCGTGGTTCGGCTTTTTCCATAGTCGGGTCCCGGTCTTCTGGCAGGATGGAATGGATGAACTAGCGAGGGAAGGCTATCAGGGAGCTTTGCCCCTTCGTCTGCTTAAGAATATCGGATATGATCTACAGATCCGAGTCGGGTGTGAACTGGCTTACAAGGCAATGGGCCCACTGAACTTCGGCCAAGAATTAGCACTCGCGGATGTTCTCCGGCAATCTGTGTCTGAGACAGAATTTGGGGGATTGTCTTATCCAGAAAAAGATCAATGGAATGTAGAAGAGGTGATAGGAGCTATCGGTCGAGAGACAGCTCCGACGATCTATTTCACAGGGCTCGAGTCTCCTCACTACAACTACTATTGGCATGAGGACTTCGAAGCACCGTTGAAGGACTATGATGAACCACCCGTCTTATCTCAGAATCCAGATAAAGCCGAAATAGAGAGGGTAAAAAACCGCTACTTGAACTCTGTGGCTTGGATCGATTCTTTAGTCAGCCGCTATATCGATCGGCTGAAGGCAGAGGGGAAATACGAAAATTCGATCATCATCATCACAGGTGACCACGGCGAGGAATTCCAAGAGCGAGGAGGGTGGTTCCACACTTCATCTCTCAAGCCTGAACAGACTGAAGTGCCTCTTATGATCAAGTGGCCGCAGTCGGCAGGTAAGGTGCCATCGCAGAGTGTTGCTAGTCATCTCGATGTGATGCCGAGTGTGTTGTCCTACTTAGGGGTTGAGAGAGATGTGGTTTCCAAGATTTGTTTAGGAAATGACTTACTCAAAACGGCAGATTCTGAGAAGACGGTGATTCGTGTGACAGCTTATCCTGGACAGTCTCGGGAGTGTCTTCTGCTCACACGAGCAGGTTACGAGGCGTCATTCTATTGGTCGCGTTACTGGGAGGCAAAGGAGCCGAGCGAGATGACTTTGTTACGCTTAGAGGGGCCGGATGGAGTCGTCTTATTAAAGAGCCCTGAAGACTATCATGCTGAGTTGTTAGAGCGATTCCCAGATTTGCATCAATTCCTGACGCTGCAGGTTAAGCCCTAGGTGAGCGTGCACCAGGAAGATTCCATTGATACTTGATCGCGAGTAGCCTGAGAGCCGCAGTGAAGAGAGTGGTGACTGGAATATTAATAGATGAAGGCAAGGCGAGTGCATCCAGACTGAGGTAGATGAGCCCACCGGCAAGTGCTGCTGTGGCATAGATCTCTTTACGGAAAATCAGAGGAATCTCTGTGCGTAAGAGATCGCGGATGACTCCACCGAAGGTCGATGTCACGACGCCCATCGCCACGCTAGCCCACCAGCTGAGTCCGTATGTTTGCGAGACCTGCACGCCGATACAGACGAAGATGCCTAGTCCGATGGCATCGAAGAATGACACCACACGGTTCCATCTCTCCCACAGAGGCTCCGCATAGAGCGAGAGAATAGTCGAGATGGCCGCGATGCTGAGATACGCAGGATCTACTAGAACAGGAGGAGGCGTAGCTCCGATCAAGAGGCTACGCAATGTGCCGCCACCGACACAGGTCACGATGGCCAGCATGAACATACCGAAGATGTCCATGTTCTTCTGGCGCCCTGCAATAGCTCCCGACACAGCAAAGACGAAGACGCCCGCTAGATCGAAGAAGTAGAGCATGGGCATGGCTGACTAGATATATCGGGTCAACTCGTCGACGGTGTCTTGGTCGAGCCTTTTAATCACTGCTGCGCTGAGTGCGACCATCGCGAGATAGTCTGAGATATCAATAATAGCGTTATGGCTGTGAATGTAGCGTGCTGGGGTGCCGAGAACGATGGAGGGAATGCCTTCATTGGCTAAGTGGAAGGAGCCTGCGTCAGTTCCACCACTACGGCGCACGGTGACTTGGTAGGGGATGCCTTCAGCCTTCGCTGTATCGATGCACAGCTGTGCGAGTTTTGGATTCATCATGGCGCTAGGGTCTTGGAGACGGAGTTGGACTCCACCTCCGAGGCGGCCTTGGCTCTCTGCAGGATTCATTCCTGGGGTGTCATCAGCTGGTGGGCCTTCGAGAATGATCGCCACGTCTGGCTGTGTCGCTACCGCTAGCGTCTTCGCCCCACGGAGGCCGATCTCTTCCATGGTGGCACCAGCTAAGATGAGATTGTTAGGGAGTGTCTGATCTTTTAAAAGCTGCCCTGTCTGGATCGCTCCAGCCATGCCGACGCGGTTATCGAAAGCCTTAGCCATATAGCGCTCACCGCGTGCGAGCTTGGTGAATTCTGAGACAGGCACCATGGGGTCGCCAATCTGTATGCCGAAATTATCCTGCGCATCGAGGCGACTAACAGCTCCGACATCGATGAACATCGCTTCTACGGGAAGGACGTTTTTGCGCTCGTTCGGAGGGAGGAAATGCGGAGGCTTAGAGCAGACAACGCCAAGAATTTTTTCGCCTGACTGGGTGAGGACTTCGATGCGTTGGCTTAGTAGATTATGTGTCCACCAGCCACCAAGAGTGACGAATTGAATAAAGCCATCTGGTGTGATGTTTTGCACACGGAAGCCGACTTCGTCCATGTGTCCCTCTAAGATGACGCGTGGGCCTGACTGAGCTGTCTCACAATAGATCGACCCGTTTTTGTCACACTTCAGTTCACCAGTATCTTTTAATTCACGGGCGAAGATATCTCTGACTTCTCC
>CALFDI010000256.1 GCA_937952875.1 uncultured Verrucomicrobiales bacterium | reverse complement strand
CTCTTTTTCAAGGGCTGATAAATGTTGTTATGCTTCTCATTGTGAAAGCTCTTAACACAAAAAAGCTACACTGTAAGACAGTGCAGCTTTTTGAAAAAGTCGTGTAGGTAATAGAATTACTCAGCAGCAGCTTCTGCAGCTGGTGCTTCTTCACCTGTTGCTTCAGCAGCTTCTTCCTCATCACCGGCGCTCATAGATGCACGAGTCTTGATGACGTTACAGACGAGGATGTCTGCATTTCCTGTCGCTTTACAGCCTTCAGGAAGAGTGAGGTCGCCGATGTGGAGAGACTGACCGATTTTGAGGTTTGTCACATCAGCAGAAATGATCTCAGGAAGGTCTTTTGGAAGACATGTGATCTCAAGTGTGTAAACGAGCTGCTCAAGAAGGCCTCCATTCTTAACACCGATGGATTCACCAGTGAACTTAAGTGGAAGACTCGCAGTGATCTCAGTATCAGAATTCACAGCGAGGAAGTCGATGTGAAGTGGCTTCTGGCTGAGTGCATCGTATTGAGTATCTTGCACGAAGGCGAGTTGGTTCTTACCTTCGATGTCTAGCTCAACGATGATGTTAGCGGAGAGGCTCTCGCGCATGAGGTCTGTGAAGGCCTTAGTATTGATCTTAACGTTCAGATTCTCCTGACCTGCACCGTAGACGACGCATGGAGTCTGGCCTTCGCGGCGCATCTGCTTGAGGACGCCTGAACCAGTGCGCTGGCGGCTTGTAGCTTGGAGAGTGTTCTTCTTAGACATGGAATAAGAGGGGGAAAAGTGACAGTCCGCTTCGCGTGCGGGGGCGGTTGCTTAATGGTCTGCCATGCCCTTGTCAAAGCGAAGTTCACTCTGAACCGCTTTTTTTCAAAAAAAATTCGAATGACTCGACTAGGCGCAGGGCAATTCTTCAGGTGTTACCGAGGTAATGGCCAGATAATATCGTCTGATGTGCCTGGTGTTTTATCTAGGCCGTGCGAGCGCATGATGAAGTTTCCATCCGCATTAATTCTCACATCGATTGGGGTCTCCCAGCGATCGATGAGTTTATTTTCGGCGGAAAAGGCGGGGTGACCTGGATTGAGATAGCGCTGTTTTTGCTCGTTTGCTCCTAGGAGGAATTTACTCAAATCCTCATTAGATGCGCAGTGCTTCGAGGCGAGTTCTTCACTCTGCTCAAGCCCACTCAGTGTCAGATAATAAAGAAGCCGTAGATCTTCCATAGCACTGCCGTTTTTTATGCCATACTCGCTCAATGTGTTTTGTGGCGCATCGAGAAGTGGCTTGGCCTCATATGCGAGGCGTGCGGCATTATTCTCGTCTGTCATCGATGGCATGAGGAGGGCGATGCCAAGTGCGGGAAGCAGTAGGATCAAAAGTGGAACTATGTAGCGAACCATTGGAGGTGTGGGGTGAAGTTTTAAAAGAACAAGGAGTATACCTTAAGCTGGATACTGCACTCTATCGTTATGAGAGAGCGGTAGACGATTTAAAAAACAAGACGACTCACATAAAAGTCCTTTTCTCGAAAAAAAAACGGCCGCCTCCAAGTGGAAGCGGCCGTTTTGAAAAATACAATACGTGTCGTAGCTAATTATGCTGTAGCGACTTCACCGATTGTCTTGAGGATGCGTGAAGCGATCTGGTAAGGGTCACCCTGTGAGTTAGGACGACGGTCTTCGAGGTAGCCTTTGTAAGCGTCTTCTTTGACAAAGCTGTGTGGAACACGGATAGATGCTCCACGGTCGGCGACTCCCCATGAGAACTTGTCGATAGACTGTGTCTCGTGAAGGCCTGTGAGGCGGAGGTGATTGTCTGGGCCGTATGCAGCGATGTGCTCTGCAGTGTTCTTTTCGAACGCATCCATGAGCTTGAGGAAGTAGTCTTTACCGCCAGTAGAGCGCATGTGCTCTGTGGAGAAGTTAGCGTGCATTCCTGAGCCATTCCAGTCGCCCTTGAGCGGCTTACAGTGATACTCTACGTCTACTTCGAACTCTTCACAGAGGCGCTGGAGGAGGAAGCGTGCGACCCAGATCTGGTCAGCAGCGCGCTTGCTGCCCTTACCGAAGATCTGGAATTCCCACTGACCTGAAGCCACCTCAGCGTTGATGCCTTCGTGGTTGATGCCAGCTGCGATACAGAGATCGAGGTGGATGTCAGCGATCTCGCGGCCGATAGAGCCTACGTTTTTAAAGCCGACACCACAGTAGTATTCACCCTGTGGTTCTGGGTAGCCGCCTTCTGGGAAGCCGAGTGGGCGTCCACCCTGCATGAGGAAGTATTCCTGCTCGAAGCCGAACCATGTGCCCTCGTCATCGAGGATGCCTGCGCGGTGGTTAGATGGGTGTGGTGTGCCATCTGGATTCATTACTTCGCAAAGAACGAGAATGCCGTTCTCACGAGTTGGATCTGGATATGAAGCGACTGGCTTAAGGATGCAGTCAGATGAGCCGCCTTCAGCCTGTAATGTGGAAGAACCATCGAATCCCCATTCAGGGAGATCAGCGAGCGTTGGCTCGTTGTCGAAGTCTTTCATTTGGCACTTAGTGCGGAGGTTTGCGACTGGCTCGTAACCGTCGAGCCAGATGTAATCGAGTCTGTATTTAGCCATGATTTTTTATTGGGAGGTTTGAATGAATATTCACTCAGTCGCGGGCGATCCAAAAGCGTTTAGCTGCGGGAGAAAAGCCTATTCTGAGTGCGTGAAGAAAAGCATCTGCTGTGCCAAAAGTAAAAAGCAATGAATTCCATTCATTTCACTGGCTTTGAGGGGTTTTGAGAAGAGAAGATTTTTTTCAGAAGATTTTCCTCACTCAGGCATTCTCCTCAGGAATATGTGCAGGACTTGAGTATGATAAAAGGGGTGATCTTTAGAAATTAGACGCGTGAGATTTCAGCAAAAATGAATGTTGAGTCATCCTTTCCGTCATTATCGAGTGATCGTTTGTGAAGATCTGCTGCGATTGTTTCGAGTGGTGACTCACTTTTCAGCTCATGATGAATCGCCGTCTCAGCAAGGCCATCTACGATGCCATCGGTGCAGAGGAGGATGCGGTCACCATGCAGTAGATCGAGACTACCCAGCTGCGGATGAATCATCTGATGCCCCGCTCCTAGACAATCGTAAAGGGCTGAACGGCGCGGGTGACTGCGGAATTGATACTCGCTGATCTTGCCATCTGCCCACTCGCGGAAGGCGATCGTCTGATCGCTCGTGATGAGCTGTGTCTCGCCAGCACGATGGAGATACAGACGTGAATCGCCGATGTGTGCATAGTGGAGCTTACCCGGAGTGATGTAGGCGATCGTAGCTGTCGCGCCCATTCTCTTCGACTGGCCATTTTCTTCAGCTAGTTGATTAAGGCCCTGGTGAGCTTCTTTGAGAATACTCAGGATGGGGGAAAGGTCGTCCGGAGACGTTCGAAGCCCTGAATAGATGAGAGACGCCTTTTTCTTCACCCAGGCAAAGATCAGACGCGAGGCCAGTTCTCCGGCATTCTGACCGCCCATGCCGTCAGACACGCCGAGGAGGAGATGATTCGGATCCAGAAGTGATTCGCTCAGATCACTGCGGACGGTTGAACCATTCTCAGAAAGGCTGAGAGCTAGCCACGCGTCATCGTTGGCTGAGTGGGTCGAGCCCTTTTCCGTGCGTGCATGCCAGCGGACCTTCCAGATATCGCTCTCAGGCACAGGGCACGTTCCCGGCATGGGTAAGATCGTCGCCAGCTCGAAGTCGATCAGACAAAAGCGACCGAGCTGAGGAGAATACGTTACATTACGAGGAAAGGGATCATCATGAAGGATTCCGAAGTCACGCTCGAGGGCTGCAAAGAGAGACTGTGCTTTTTTTTCAGAAAGCGCAGGAGCTGGCGCTCCACAAGACGTCGTGACAATTCGTAACTCCTCAGGATGAGCCTCTAAGAGGCGTGGCACGTAGTCACAGCCACGCTCTTCTAAGGCCTTGAGAACAAGGCACTCTTGCTCAAAGCGTTTATCGTTATCGGTTCCACGGAATGTCTTGTGAACCCGCCCTTGGAAATCGAGACGAACCAAGGCGCGGATCCCGTCTTTTAGGTCCCTCATTCTGAAAGAGGTGCTTTCTCAGGATTTGCAGGTGCAGGGACGGCATCGGGATCATTCATAAGGCGCTCTATTTCTGCTTTTCTTTGAAAGCCATCGTAGGCCGTGATAGCCGCACCTGAGAAGATCGAGACAAGGAATATGGAGCTGAGATTACTCGACCCCTTAAGAGCGAATTGACTGTTTAATGCCATGAGTAATCCGTCCTCTTCAGAGGCTAGGGCCAGGGCAATCGGTTTCGAAGATGTGAGAGAGCCAAATATAAGTTCAATGAGCATTTTTTCATGGGCTCCGATTGCTGTTTGAGATTCTTTTTTGACAGCTGCTTTGAATAGTTTCACAGCCTCATTCTGCATCTCAGTGGAGATGTAGATGAGAGAGGTGCCTTTTTCTGGGATATCTGTGAGTGCCGTTTTAAATTCTGCATTTTGAGAGAGCCGACCATCAACATCTGCTACAGCATCGAGAGGGGAGCCATTCATCTGCACCCACAACACGTCCTTCGCTGAGTCGTAGATAATGTGTGGTTGAATTTCGCCAAAAGGAGCCGGTATTTTTTGAGGGATCACAAAGAGAATTAGACCGTCTTTTTCTGTCCGTGGCAGCTTGCTAGAGAGTTGTTTCTCGATCAATGGCCAGTATGGCTTCAGCCCTTGAACTCGCCCTGCAGCTGTAAATCCTGGGAGCGTGACTCCAGGCTCTGGCGACCATTCTTTAGTCGTGTCTAAAGTGAGCGCGATCGAGGCCTGCACGCTCGTCTGATTCATAGCTTCTTCGATAGAGAAACGGCTGCCTGGGAAGAGAGGCTCAGCGAGTCTTTTATCGAACTTCGCCATGCCGTCTTCGGGGGCACCTTTAAGAATGTCCCTTACAAGCGGCAGGATAAATTTAGCGTTCAACGCCGTCTCCAAAACGAGATCTGCCTCCGCTGGAGCATATAAAGGCGACTGCCACGGTGTCGTCTCGTCTCCCAAAACGCGAATGAGCCCTTTCCGTTTATCCGCATAGGAAAAATATTTTCGGTTATGCCAAAAATCATCTTCGATTGGTGTGACAGAGCTTCCGAAGGCTGCGATTTGGCCGATACCTAATTTACCTAAAAACTTTGAAGTTGAGTAATTCTCTAGAAACTCCAAGCCTTCCTTAGCTTTATCGGAATCCTCACCTAAAAGCGCAGCCTCTAGTTCCGGCTTAACGGCTTGTTGGATGAGTTCATCCAGCGACTTTAAAGTGTCTGCAAAATCACCCTCAACATACGTCACAGAGTAATGTGGTCCACCTGGCTTCAAGTTCTTAGCAAGATGAGAAAATTGGCTATTGAGCTCTACCGTTTCCTGAGCATTTAGCAAAGGCGTCGAGAGGACTGAGAGTGAAAGGAGCGTTGAAGCTGTGAATCGATTCATAACGAACAAGAGTTCAGCACATGTCCTACATGATTCAAGCGCACAAGTTCACGGGATGTCGGAGTGAGATTACACGATGACTGTATCGACCTCTTGACCAAATCTTCTCTCAGTTATGTGCATGGTGTGACGACTTAAGTCGTCATTCCGCCTAGTAAGCTCTGTGAACATTCAGTGGTTTTTAATGGTGAAATGTGATAATCAATGCGGAGGCATTTTTAAGACGGCAATGAACATTCTGTGGCCACTCAATGAGGAACGGAGCACCAGTTACCGTATTATTCTAGGAATCTGGGCAATCGTGGCTGCATACGCTATCTTGCATGATCAATACATCGTGCAGATTGCTCCGGAACACTTCACAGAGTATCATCCCGCAATATGGGAGATAGAAAATCCGCGGATTCTCGCAGCTGTGCATGCATTTCTCGCTTCGTTTAGCCCGGGGTTATTACTGGGGGTCGCATGTTTATTTGCCGCTCGTGCAGGTTTGCTCCCGAAAGTATCGGTTAGATATGTGCTAGTAGGAGTGGTGTATCTCGTTATACTGACTGAGATTTTTTCTTTAATGATGGGCTACTACGTTCATTTGACGGGGCAGCCCTTATACCCAAAATGGTGTTATCCAGATTTTTCACGGCCAATGCTTGTGACGCAGACTATTCAGCTATCGTGTTATGGGGTGAGTGCATTACTCTCTGGATTATTTCTTTTGAAAGTGACGTATATGCGGTTTAGCAGACTACCTCATCCTTTAAAATGAGGTGTGAGAGATTCTA
>CALFDI010000255.1 GCA_937952875.1 uncultured Verrucomicrobiales bacterium | reverse complement strand
TGTGAGATAATGGTATCAATGACGCGCTCTGGATCTGGAGCGCTTTTGAGAATTCGATCTGCAAGAGCATTGCCTTCAGTGGCATTTCCGCTGCGATGCATGTGGCAGGCGATGATCAGCAGTTTAGCGCAGAAGTTTGCTTCTGAATGACTATAAGACCAAGTGCTCTCATCGAATAAACTTCGCTCTCCTAACTGATTGATCTTCTTAAGTATCGTTTTCAGTTCTTTCTCAACACTCACATCCTCGAAGGTCGCTATCGGAATAGAACCTTTGTTTTTTCTAGGGCGAGCAAAGACTCGTGCTAACAAATTAGGCTTAGGCTTTTCTCGCGTCTCTATAACAGTTGAACCTTTCCAGATAACTGAGCGAGTCTTCCTTTCGTCGTCTGTCTGGGGCTGCAGCCATGCATTCCCTAGACGATTTTCGAGTTCATACTGCGAATATGAGTAGTCCTGATGACTCCGATCTTCAGGAAAAGTAATACTAGCTTTAATGTAAGTGCTGCCTGCAGCATCAGGGAGGCCGAGTTTGACAAGCTGCTCAAAGGCTGGCCCGTAATCAGCTGTTACTACTTTCTTCTGAGAAGGTGCTGTCTCCTCTGCAGCCACAGGAAGAGTGCAGATCAATTGACCGATCCCTATCGTTAGACAAATCCTCCACGTGCGCATGTTCATTTCACAATACGAATCTGAAACTCGTTAGGGCAAGAGTAATGAACAGATCCTCACAAATTCATCTGTCATAGTCTTCTCTAAATATAAACAAAACAGCCACGCTCCTATGGTAGAGCGTGGCTGTGAAAAATTGAAAATAAAAGCGCTACGCCTTAGAGACTCAGGGATTCAACTGATGCGATGCCAGGCTTTGACTCGAGAGCTTTGACGAGATCTGCACTTGCTGGGCTATCGAGTTCGATGATATTCAGCGCGATTGATGTCTCAGCATTTCTACTGAGTGCCATGTTCGCGATATTGAACTGATGCTCTGCGAGAGTGGTGCCGATGGTGCCGACGATGCCTGCGCGGTCATCATTTGTGACGATGACGAAGTTCCCTTTGATGTTCGTTTCGATGTTTTGATTATCGATGCGGACGATGCGTGGAGTCTTTCCGACAAGTGCACCCGCGACTGTGAAGACCTTGCCGTCTTTCTTAACCGCGACTTCTACGAGGTCGCTATAGTCGCATGGACCGGCAAGTGTTTCCTCGCTGACTTTCAGTCCGAGTGTCTTGGCGACGGACGGAGCATTAACGAGATTGACCTGCCCATCGTTGGCAGAATCGCCGAGATATGCCTCGAGCGCAGACCGGCTGATGAGTGATGTGTCACCTTCAGAAGCAGGGCCGAAGTAGCTGACTTTGAAATGATCTGCTTGAGATGGACCTAGCGCTGCAAGGACAGCTCCGAGTGACTTCACAAGATCTAAGTAAGGTCCTGCAGATTCGGCTGTCTTGGCGTCGAGATTCGGCATATTGATCGCATTCACGATGCTGCCTGTGGTGAGATAGTCACGTAGCTGTTCAGCCACTTGAATGCCGACATTTTCCTGAGCCTCAGCAGTGGAGGCGCCGAGGTGTGGTGTAAAGGCGCTACGCTCGACGGCTAAGATCGGGTTGTCTGCCGCAGGAGGCTCGTCTTCATAGACATCGAGGGCGACGCCTGCGATATGACCACCTTCGATCGCTGTAGCCATGGCGGCTTCATCGATGAGGCCTCCGCGAGCGCAGTTGACGACCATTGCCCCTTTATTGAGTAGGGTGAGTCGCTCAGCATTGATCACATGCTTGGTATCATCCGTTAGTGGGATATGCATGGTGACAAAGTCTGCGCCTGTGAGTGCATCTTCGACTGTAGTTGCGAGATCGACTTTAAGTTCGGCAGCGCGGGCTGCTGTGAGAAATGGATCGTATGCTGAGATTGTCATGCCGAAGGCTTGAGCACGTTTGGCGAATTCAGTGCCGATCCGGCCCATACCAAGAATGGCGAGACGTTTCCCGTAAATTTCAGTGCCGACGTATTTCTTACGGTCCCAGCGTCCTTCGAGAATGCTGGCGTGGGCCTGAGGAATGCGGCGCGCCATGCTGAGCATGAGGGTAAAGGCGAGTTCAGCTGTCGAGATCGTATTACCAGTCGGTGTATTCATGACAACGACGCCGTGATCTGTCGCAGCATCGCGGTCGACATTGTCAACGCCGACACCTGCACGGCCTACGACTTTGAGTTTGCTCGCAGCTTCGATCACTTCGCGAGTCACCTTCGTTTGAGATCGGATGACGAGACCGTCGTAATCAGATATGATCTTGAGCAGTTCGGCTGGCTCAAGGCCTGTGTTCACATCGACATCGATATCGGGGTGATTAGCAAGGGCCTGAACACCAATGTCAGAAATGGGATCGGAAACGAGAACGCGAATGTTAGCCATGTGCCGAGAGGGTCTAGGCGGGTCTCTGACTTTTGTCAAAAGGAGTCAGTCAATTTTTCCAACAGCTCCCGTTAAGGTTTTTCCTAAGCTACGGAAGATGAGAAAGTGAAAGGGGAGCACAGAATACCAATAGAGCCTACCGAGTAATCCAGATGGCCGAAAGGTGGCGGTCTGAATGAGTTCATCACTGTCTGTGATTCGCCATTCGAGCCAAGCTTCTCCCGGCACTTTCATTTCTGCAAAGAGCAAGAGTCGCCCCGTTTTCTTATCGGCGACGATGACTCGCCAGAAGTCTAGGGCGTCGCCAGAATTGAGATCTGTGGGATGACGCCGACCTCGCCGGATCCCGGTGCCTCCGAAAAGTCGGTCGATCTTTCCTCGTAGCAGCCACGCCCAGTCGTAGGTATACCACCCGGTTTTTCCACCGATGCTCCAGACTCTCTGGCGTGTCTTTTCGACTGAATCGATGATCGGAAAACTGCGCTTATCGGTGAGCACTCCGAACTCTGGAGGCCGGATCTGGTGCAGATGAGAGTTATCGAAGGTGCCAGAGGCGAGCGCATCATACCAAGTGGACGGCACGCGGTTCTGAGCGATTTTGACAAAAGCTCTATCGATAGCTTCGTCGTAACTCAGTAGGTCTTGAGACACGATTGAGTGAATCTGATTCTCTTTACAAATAACTTCGTGCCTCATGCTGGCCACAAGCGCTTGAGCGAGCGGAAAGCTCGTCGATGTGACAAAGAACAGCCAATAAGAAGACAGACGAGGCGTCATCACAGGCACAGTTATGATCCACCTCTTAAGGCCACGGTTTTCCGCATACTTTTCGAGCATTTCCTTATAGGTGAGAACCTCTGGCCCACCGATCTCGAAGCTTTTCCCTAACGTCGCCGGCTGAAGTAATACGCCTTGGAGGTAACAAACAACATTTCGTATCCCGATTGGCTGGCATCGCGTCTTTAACCACTTCGGAGCGATCATGATAGGTAGCTTTTCGACTAAGTCTCGGATGATTTCAAAAGACGCTGAACCAGAGCCCACGATGATCGGTGCTCGTAAAGTGGTCACCGGGATAGAGAAGCGTGACAGAATATCTTCGACCTGGTGACGTGATCTAAGGTGAGGTGACAACTCTGAGTCAGAGATGTCTGGCACGATACCGCTGAGATAGATGATCTGCTGCAGGCGTGATCCTCTGAGTGCAGCCCCGAAGTTCTGAGCGGCCTGCTTTTCTAAATCCAGAAAATGCTCAGAACCTGCGCCCATGGAATGCACGAGGTAATACGCTGCGTCTAGGTCCTTCGGAAGCGCTTTCAAGGAGTCGGGGTCGAGCAAGTCAGCCTCGATCAATGTGATATTTTCCTCTGCGAAGTCTTGGAAGGGGAAGCGTCGGCGATCTCTCACAAGGCAGACAACATGATGCCCCGCTTCCAGTAAGGACGGCAACAGGCGCAGCCCAATATAACCGTTCGCCCCTGTGAGAAGAATCTTCATTAGGTTAAGTTATACGAGCGATTTTTCTACGCATTAAGTAAGAAAACTAAAATGCTACCTGTCTAATAAAGTTTCAAATAATCAGACAGGCTATCGCTGGGCGTCTGAAGGATTACATCAAATGGCTGTAGCTCATTGTTCGTGATGTAA
>CALFDI010000254.1 GCA_937952875.1 uncultured Verrucomicrobiales bacterium | reverse complement strand
AATCCCTCAGACGACAAATCCGACTTACAGCTGATGCTTCGCATGAAATGAGAACCCCCATTTCTGTGATACTCGCAACCAGTCAATTCGCATTAGCAAAAGAAAGAACTGCAGAAGTCTATCAAAAATCATTTCGCACCTGCGCTGATACAGCGCAGCATATGCGCCAGCTCACAGACTCTCTACTAGAGCTTTCAGAAATAGACTCTAGCAAGTTCACACTCGACCTCGAAAAACACTCATTCACGCACGATCTAGTCACGACAATCGACCTCATCAAACCTCTTGCCAAACAACGGCAAATCTCGATACGTGCAGATCTGCCAGACGATGACGTCTCCGCCACCTATGACTCGCAGCGCATCAGACAAGTCCTACTCAATCTCCTAAGCAATGCTGTGAAATACAATAATGACGGTGGAGCGATTCATATTTCACTTACAGCAAATGAGACACACCTAAACTTTATCGTTAGAGATAATGGAGTGGGCATTTCTGAAGAAAACTTACCGCACATCTTTGATCGATTTTTTAGAACTGATAAAGCCCGCACCACGGCGAAAGGATCGAGCGTAGGACTTGGACTCTCGATTACCAAGTCTATCGTAGACGCACATAAAGGCACACTCTTAGCAGAGAGCTGGGAGAACGAAGGCTCTCGATTTACGATGACTCTGCCACGATAGACCAAGAGTCCAGGCTGGTCATTTCTCAGAAGTCAGGCAAAGCTAGTCGCATACTCAGCTTATGTCTTTTTCTACGCTGCTCACAGCTGTTCTTCCCGTCTATTTTCTGGCTCTGATCGGGGCCTTTCTGAGACGCCAGAACGTGCTCACAAGTGAGATGGAGCGCGGCATGCTGAAGGTCGTCATCCATTGCCTCTACCCTGCGCTAATTCTGGATAAACTGTTAGGTAATCCGCTTGTAAAAACTCCTTCAGTCATTGCTTCGGGAATTGGCGTAGGCTTTCTTATCATCGTCTGTGGCTTCGCGCTTTCCTATCTACTAGGGCGCCTTCTTCGACTAGAGCGAGGGACTGGCCTGCGCACCTTCGCATTGAGTGGCGGCGTGCAGAACTATGGCTACACGGCCATTCCTATTCTGATGGTTCTGTTTTCGAATCCCGACACTCTGGGCATTCTTTTTGTTCACAGCTTGGGCGTTGAAATAGCTCTCTGGACCGTGGGTCTGATGCTTTTAAAAGGCAGCTTCAAGCCTCAACTCAAACTCTTCCTAAACGGCCCGATCATCGCAGTCGTAGTGGGTCTCACCCTAGTTTATACGGGACTAGATTTCATCTTCGCTACGGACGGACCATTGCTCGGACAGATCGTCCGGCAGGGTATGTCATGGTTAGGTGGCTGCGCTTTTCCCATAGCTATCTTACTCATTGGCGGGACGATTTATGATCTGATTGGACGAGAAAAGCTCAGCGCGAAGGTTTCTCTCGGCGGCATCATTATTCGCTGCCTTGCCATGCCGTGCCTTATTCTGCTTCTCGCGAAGCATTTACCTCTCATCATAGAGCTCAAGCAGGTGCTTCTGGTGCAGGCCTCTATGCCAGCTGGGGTGACACCCATTGTCATCGCCCGTCACTACGGAGGGCGCCCAGGCATTGCGGTGCAGGTCATTCTAGCGACATCACTGCTGGGCGTGATCACCATTCCTCTCATCCTCGCATGGGGCGCACGCTATCTGGGCATTTGAGTTTTCCGTAAAGGCTGCGATTGTCTACGGATGCGTCTTCTCATTCTTTTTCTGAGCATCATGTTTGCACAGTCTGCGGTCTCTACCCCCTCGAGTGGTCAGTCTCTTAAGCACGCAAAATGGAAAAATCGTGTATTGCTCATTCACGCGCCAGACCCGAATGCGAAGCAAAATCTAGCCTTCCAGAAGCACGTGAAAGCGCATCAGGAAGGCATTCATGACCGTGATCTCATCATCATATCGATGGATAAGTCTCTACGCGATCGATTCACCGTTCCAGACAATCACTTTACTCTCATCCTCATAGGAAAAGACGGAGGAGAAAAAGCGAGGCAAACAAATCAGGTGAATCTAGAGAAGCTCTTCACTCTCATAGATGGCATGCCTATGCGACGAGCAGAAATGAGGAAGAAATAACTTTGCTAGGCGTGCCACTCATTGTCATTCTCCCAGCATGCGCAAGGCATTCCCCATCATCCTCATCTTTTTCGTTCTCCTCGCCGCAGGCATCGGGATCTACCTCACTGATAAAGATCAAGGTAAATTCACTGATGTAGCACCGGAACCCACTGTCGAACCTATTAAAGCAGTAACCGCCGACTGGCCTCAGGCATCGAGTGATATCCCCCCCGATACGAAGGCTACATTCGGCTCACTCGAGAATGGCTTCCGCTACATCATTGTGCCGAACCAAGAACCTCCCGCCCAAGCAGTCGTCCGCCTCCATATTGATGCGGGTTCTTTAATGGAAGAAGAAGATCAACGCGGAGTCGCACACTTTTTAGAGCACATGGTCTTCAACGGCTCTAGAAACTTCACACCTGATGAACTGGTTAAAGAAATGCAGAGACAAGGCATCGCCTTTGGCAGTCATCTCAATGCCTACACTAGCCTGAATGAAACAGTCTATCAGTTCGGGCTACCTGATTTAGAAGAAGACACCATCCACACAACCTTCACAGCGATGCGAGACTTCGCCGATGGAGCCCTACTTCTTAAAGAGGAAATTGATAAAGAGCGAGGTGTCATTTTGAAGGAAAGAACATCTCGTGACTCTGTGCAGAATCGACTCCAGGAAAAACAATTTGCAGACCTTCTGCCCGATTCCTTAATTCCAAAACGTTTCCCGATCGGCCTCCCCGAGGTGATCGAGACTGCTCCTCGTCAGCGATTCGTGGATTTCTACGACACCTTCTACAATCCACAACTCATGACCTATATCGTTGTTGGCGATATAGACCCCGATGCGATCGAAAAGAGAATTCAGGAAACATTCTCCAGCATGGTGAATAAAAAGCCTCTTAAGAACATCGACTACGGCAACATAGAGTCAAAAAAAGGCCTCAATGTCTCTATCTATGCTGATAAAGAAGTGCCTACTACGAGCGTGTCTCTCGTTAAAGTCACAGCCTACGAGACTCACCCTGACACTCGCGCTGAACGCATAGCCGAAGCACCGTTATCGATTGCACATGCTATGCTTAACCGCCGATTTTCAAAGATCGCCAAGCTAGAGAATTCTGCCATCCAAGGCGGCACAGCTGGAACATTCGAAGCCTTTAATCTCGCAGAGCTTGGTTATGCCGAAGTCACAGCCGCAGAAGGCCGCTGGCAAGATGCCATCGCCGTCCTAGAACAAGAGCTGAGAAAGGCTGTCCTCTACGGCTTTACTGACGCCGAACTCACCGAAATACGCGCTGAAATCATCAATGCATACGAACAACAAGTTCAACGAGCAGAAAGCAAAGAGTCTAACACCATCGCGAATCAACTCGTCCAGACAATCAATGGGAATCGCGTCTTTTCCACTCCAGAGACAGACTTAGAAATCGTCCGTGAGAGCATGGCTAAAATGAACCTCTCTGAGTGTCACGATGCTCTTAAGAGCTACTGGGATGTTGATGATCTCACTCTCAGCCTAACGACACAGACCGCGCCAGACGGAGGAGAGGAATTAATCACTTCTCTCTACCAGAAAAGCCAGAGCATCGAAGTCTCAGAACCGATGGACACACAGATCGCTCAATGGGAATACGAAGATTTCGGCACTCCAGGGACATTTACTTCGAGTTCCGTAAGCGACCTCGGAATCACTCAGCTACAGTTTGAAAATGGTTTACGCGTAAACCTGAAGCAGACTGATTTTCAGAAAAACTCCATCAGCCTCCTTGTTCGCATGGGAAATGGAAAGCTCACCATGCCACTTGATAAGCCTGGGCTCGATACATTTCTCAGTGCGACATTCACAGCTGG